>PDQY01000127.1 GCA_002746795.1 Chloroflexota bacterium
GCTGTGAATGATGGCGAAGCTGGTGGCTTTAACTGGTCTGTAGCTCCGATTCCGTACTCTGGCTCTGAACCGGTGCAGAACATCTATGGTGCCAGCACCAGTATCGTTCAAACTGACCCTGTCGGTCAATTGGCCTCCTGGCTGTTCCTGAAATATTGGGCACAACCAGAAAATCAAGTTGCCTGGTCTCAATCCAGCAATTACTTCCCGGCTCGCGCCAGTGTAGCTGACGCGATGGGCGACTACATGGCTGAAAATGAAGCGTTTGGCACTGCTTTCAACTTACTGCAATATGGTAAAGCTGAAGCCCCGGTTGCTGGTTACGACAATGTGCGTGATGAGGTTGAAGAAGCTTTCTCGGCTATTGCTGATGGTGCTGATATTGAAAGCACGTTAGCTGCCCTTGAAACAAGAGCCAATGAAATTATGGAGGAATCTGCTCCATAAGTATTGTGGCCGCTTTAAGCGGTAAATACCTGTAAGTAAGAGACAGCCTCTGGTGTTATACCAGAGGCTGTTTTGTGTTCTATCCTGATCTGACACGGTTTAGTCACTTTTTTGTACCAGAAAACGGCCGTGTTATAATTCGCGCGGAGCTTTTTTAATTTAGAAGGATAGGAGTTATGGTACTCTTATCCGTTATCCCCAATTTAATGGAAGGAGGATTCCATGATTTCAAAACGTACGATGTTGTTGCTAACGGCCGTTCTCGTCCTATCTCTTGCTTTAGCCGCCTGCCAACCCCAGGCGGTTGAGGTTCCAGTTGAGGTCACTCGTGTCGTCACTGAAACCCAAGAGGTTGAGGTTCCGGTTGAAGTCACTCGTGTTGTCACCGAAACTGAGGTCGAAACAGTCGTAGAAGAAATGGCCGACTTAGGCAGTGAAGAGCGTCCCATCAAGGTACTCTTTGTGCCTTCTGTTGAAGTCGAAGCCATCATTTCTGGTGGAGATGTGTTGGCTAACGCCCTGAATCAGGCTACAGGCTTAAACTACAAAGTCAGCGTACCCACCAGCTACGCGGCCACAATCGAAGAGATGTGCGCGTCTCCTGATGACACCATGGGCTTCATCCCAGCTCAAGGTTACGTGCTGGCTAATGACCGCTGTGGGGTGACTGTTGGCGGTGCAGCAGTACGCTATGGATTGCCCTGGTACTCTGCACAAATCGTGGTGCCCATGGACAGCCCTGCTGAAACCCTTGAAGATTTGGCTGGCGGCACCTGGGCCATTCCTGATTATGGTTCGACTTCGGGCTATCTCTACCCCAGCGCTGCATTCGCTGAACTGGGTATCGAACCCGGTGAAATCGTTGAAGCTGGTGGTCACAGCAACGCCATGTTAGCTGTCTACAACGGCGAAGTGGACTTTGCCACAGCATACTTCAGCCCTCCCCTATTACCTAACTACGAACGGACTTGGACATACGGCGCAGACGATCCAGAAATCTGGCGTACCGCTGGTGTCCCTCCCATCCGCAATGAAGAAGGTCGCACCTTTGTGGCTGGTGGTCCCGATGAAGGGGGTTACCGTGTCTTAGATGCTCGCTCTTCGGTGGCTGACACCGCTACTGATATCTTTGAGAAAACGCGCATTTTGACGCTGACCCCTCAGATTCCAAATGACACCGTTTCCTTCGGTCCCGAGTTCCCTCTGGCGCTCACTCAAGAAATTGTCGATGCGTTGATTGAGTTCACTGCTTCTGAAGCTTGCGAAGATTCCATCTGCAACGAAGATTTCTACAACTGGACAGGCTTGGAAGCTGTTCCTGACAGCTTCTATGATCCAGTACGCTCTACCATGTCTACTCTAGACATCACCGCAGAAGATGTATTCGGTGATGAATAGTTTTTTAGCTGATTAAGCTTTGAAGCCGGGAGAGCATTGTGTCTTCCGGCTTCTTTTTTAACGTATTTACAGGCATTGAAGTGCGCACGATGAACGTTGTTATGCGCTTTAGCGCGTAAACAATAGCGCACTGAAGTTTTTTATAATCCAATATCATTTTCCAAGAGGAGTTTTATGCTCCGTGTAAAAAATCTCACAAAAGTATATGATGATGGCACTGTAGCCTTGAAAGATGTCAGCTTTGAGGTGCCAGATGGACAGTTTGTGGCTGTCATTGGCTTGAGCGGCTCTGGCAAGAGTACCTTGCTGCGCTGCATCAACCGGTTGATTGAACCCACTGAGGGCGAAATTTGGTGGAATGACGTGCAGCTCTCCCACATTACCGGCGAAGAATTACGTCGCGCTCGCCGTCGCATTGGCATGATTTTTCAACATTTCAACCTGGTAGACCGCTCATCTGTGTTAATCAATGTATTGAGCGGGCGTTTAGGTTATGTAAACCCGATAACCAGCATATTCAATCGGTTTCCTGAAAAGGATGTCAAACAAGCGTATGCCAATTTGGCGCGGGTGGGCATTGAAGGGAAAGCAGATAATCGTGCCGACGAACTCAGTGGCGGACAGCGGCAGCGTGTTGGCATTGCCCGCGCTTTGATGCAAGAGCCGGAGTTGATTCTGGCAGACGAACCCGTCGCCAGTCTGGATCCAGCTTTGGCCCACAGCATTATGCGCCATTTGCAACAAATCAATCAGGAGGACAGCATTACGGTGCTGTGCAGTCTCCATTTTTTGGATTTGGTGCAACAGTATGGCACGCGAGCTATCGCATTAAACGATGGGCAGTTGGTGTATGATGGACTGCCGCAAGATATTGATGATGCACGCTTCGTAGAAATTTACGGGCGGGAAGCCGAACGCATCGGCTAGGGACACCATGAAAGAACCAGAAGATGAGGTTCGCAAGAAGCGAAATTTTTGGCGAATACTCTTGATTGCCGTGGCTATTGTGGTGGTTTATGCCTATGCCATGGATGCGACAGAAATCAACTTAGAAGAACCGCTTAAACCAAAACGGCAAGAGAATTTGGTATCTCTGATCCGTGACTTGGCGCGGCCTGATATTTTTTCTTTTCGCAACGAGACACACAGCACGAATATTTCTGTGCGTATGCCGTGTCCTGTTGAAGTGAAAGGATCTCAGGTGACAGCAGAGGGGCGTGTGTTGGTATTGGCCCCAAACTGTGCCTCGACCACGCAAGATGTGTTGACGTTGAGTGGTGAAGGCTTTGAACCCAATGTGCAAGGTGCAATTTTGTGGCACCCAGCCGGAAGTGACACCACCCGTCGTTTGGCTGAACTGCGCACCGACGATGAGGGCAATTTTGCCACTACTTTTACCATGCCTGATATTCGGGAAACGGAGGAGCCACAGCGGATTGAAGTGGTGGAAGTACTCAGTAAAAGCATTACGGGCTTCAGTAAGGCGACAAAGGTCACGGTTGACCGCATTATTGAGACGATTTTGATGGCGCTGATGGCTTCGACCATTGGTACGTTTTTGGCGGTGCCCATCTCGTTTTTGGCGGCGCGGAATTTGATGGCGGATGTGAAATCACCGCTGGCAGCGATTATGGCTGCACTGATTCTTGTGCCTGTCGGGGCATTTTTGGCGCTTTACGTGACTGATGGAATTGTGGATTTGTCTGATTGGGTGATAGCGCAGTCGATTTGGCTGGGGGTGGCAGCGCTGGTGGTCGTCATGGGATTGGCCTGGGTGGTGCTGCGCGTAGGCCGCCTGTCCCTTACGGAGACGACAACCAACTTGGGGCTAAGAATCATCAAGCTGCTGCGGCTGCTGGTGGGGACGGCGTTGATTTTGTTTGCTGTGGCGATGGTGGCTCAGTATTTTATTTTGATTGGCGCGTGGCTGCGGGATGCGCTGGAGGCAGTGGCGTTTGTGGGTAATTTTATCAACGTGTTGGCTGGTTTTGTGCGGGTATTGCTGCCTGCCTTTGCCGGTTTTGCCGGAGCCATGATGGCGGCGTCATTCGGTCACCGAGCTGGGCAGGAGGTGGTGATGAACCTGGAGGGGAGCGTGGCTAAAGTGATAACGGCCGTTCTCACGTTCTTTGGCTCGTTCATCTTAGTTTTTGCCCTGTTGTACGCTGTCAACTGGATTTGTCTCCTGGGCGTATGCCATAATTTGCCGGAGACAACCCCGCTGTTTGTGATTTTGGCTGTTCCTGCCCTGATTGTGGGCTTGCTGACAGCAGTGCTGTCTGTGCGTAGTTCGCCCCAGAAGCAGTTTGGCACGGGATTTGTAACTTACACTATCATGCGCGGCATTTTAAATGGGCTGCGTTCCATTGAACCGGTCATTATGGGTTTTGTGCTGGTTGTGTGGGTTGGTTTAGGGCCGTTTGCTGGCGTTTTGGCACTGATGCTTCACTCCATTGCGGATTTGGGTAAGTTGTTTTCTGAGCAAGTCGAGAATATCGCCGAAGGGCCTGTGGAAGCGATCACGGCCACTGGCGCAAACCGCTTGCAGACCATCGTTTTTGCCGTGATTCCGCAGATTGTGCCACATTACATCGCCTTTGCCTTTTACCGATGGGACATCAACGTGCGTATGTCTACCATCATCGGGTTTGTCGGTGGCGGGGGTATCGGCTTTGTCTTGTTCCGCAATACGAACCTGACCCAATACCGGCAGGCGGCGGTCATGGTGATCGCCATTGCGGCGGTGGTGATCACGTTGGACTATTTTAGCTCCAAGCTGCGGCGGAGTATTACGTAAGGGCTGACGATGAAATAACATACGGAATGGCATCGTCAGTTCCGTCGTATGATTTAATTTCTGTTCCTAAGGAATGGTGCAGGGTGACAAGATGCTCAGCAGCGACGCTGCTTGTTTCTTCACTCCCCTGCTATGCTGATTGAGAATGAGTATGAATGAAATGTCATCGGCTCCTCGGCCGAAAACATCGAAGCTAACCTGGAAAAATATCTTGCTGGTGTTGGTGTTGTTCTTGGTTTTTGCGTATGCGGTGGAAAAAACGCAAATTAACCTGGAAAAACCATTGAATCCAAATCGCCAAGAGAATGTGATTCGTGTTTTGCGTCTGCTGGCTGATCCCGATCTTGTCGAGTTAGAAGATGGACGACTGGTCGGTCCCAGTGAATCGTTGACCATCACGGTTGATCACATTGTCGAGACAATTTTGATGGCCCTGATGGCCTCCACCATTGGTACGCTTTTGGCGGTGCCGATTTCGTTTGTGGCAGCGCGAAATTTGATGGTGCCGGTTACCGCGCCGCTGGCCGCGATTATGGCGGCGGTGATCGCTTTTCCTATTGGCGGCGCGGCTGGGTGGCTGGTGGGCAGTTGGCTCATGGGGTTAACGACGATGGTGATCGGGCAGCCGATTGTGGCGGTGATAACGGCCGTTATCCTGGCGGCTGTTGTCTATGCACTCCTCAAATTGGGGTCATCCCTGGTATCGCCAGATTCGCAGTCAACCAGTCAAAAAGTTGTCGTGGTGCTGCGGGTGGTTCTGGCCATCATGGCCGGGTATTTGAGTCTGGGTCTTGTGGGGCAGTTAGGAACTGCTTTTGGCGAATGGCTTTACGAAAATCTAGGCTTCTTTGGCTTTTTGGGGGCATTCTTCACGGTCACAGCCGATACGCTGCGCCTGGGGCTGCCGGCCTTAGCAGCCTTTCTGTTGGGGTTGATTGGCATGTCTTATGGCAGCCGCTATGGACAAGAAGCGGTATTGAGTTTAACGGGTGCGCCAGCTCGCCTTTTAACAGGGGGACTAACCGCAGGGGGAACGGCCGTTATCGTGTTTAGCCTGGGCTCTTTCCTCAACTGGCTCTACTTGTTTGACAAACCAGAGAATTGGACGACTAATCCCGCTTTGATTCTGGGGGGAGTTGGCTTGTTGGTGGGGTTGCTCGTGTCACCGAAACGGCCGTTTGCCATTGGCATGCTCATCTACAACATCGCCCGTGCTATCCTCAACATTTTGCGCTCCATCGAACCATTGATTATGGGTATCGTGTTTGTGGTGTGGGTGAGCTTGGGGCCGTTTGCCGGAGTGATGGCCCTGACGCTCCACTCCATTGCCGCTTTGGGCAAACTCTTCTCAGAACAAGTTGAAGGCATCGACGAAGGCCCGGTGGAAGCCATTACAGCTACCGGTGCAAATAAACTGCAAATCATCGTCTTTGGCGTGATTCCGCAGATTATTCCACCGTTTATTGCCTTTACGCTGTACCGTTGGGACATCAACGTGCGCATGTCTACCATCATCGGGTTTGTCGGTGGCGGGGGGATCGGCTTTGTCCTCAGCCAGAATATTCAGCAGCTGCGCTACCGTCAGGCCAGCGTGATGATGCTTTCCATCGCCATAGTTGTGGCTTCGTTAGATTATGTGAGCTCAA
>PDQY01000002.1 GCA_002746795.1 Chloroflexota bacterium
TGTCAGCGAGAGACAAGCCAGCTTGCCTTCGCCCGTTGCCAGCGGCGGCAGAAATTTTTGCTTTTGCGCTTCTGTGCCGTATTGAACGATAGGGCTTAACGCCAGCCCATTATGCGCAGAAACGGCCAGCGCCGTTGAAGCACAGCCCCAGCCCAATTCTTCAATGGCAATCGCGGCGCTAATGGCATCGACAGCAGCACCACCATACTGCTCTGGCACTTCTAAGCCTAGTAAGCCAAACGGCCCCATCTTCTTAACGGCCGTCCAGTTAAACTCTGAGGTCTCATCGGTGTGTTTGGCCAGGGGTTTGACTTCTTTGGCGACAAACTCATGCACCGCATGTTTAAACTCGCGCTGTTCTTCAGTCAGTTGAAAATCCATCGTTCCTCCTTCGGTTGAAAACTAGTGGGTAAATGTATTTCTGTGGCAATCCGATAATTACGCCATCTTTGCCGCCGCCGCAATCAACAACAATAATTGACTCAGGCCATCCGGCAGGTGAATGGGGTCAATGTATTCGTCTGTGCGGTGGGCATTGGCTGATTCTGTTAGGCCAATACAAACGGCCGTTATCCCCCGACTTAAAGGAATGTTGGCATCAGTGCTGCCAATCATGAAATTAATTTTGGGGCAACCAACATAAGTCAAAGCAGCGACAGCCATGGATACCAACTCGTTTTCTCGCGGAATGGCGCCAGCCGGACGTTGGCCGATAGTTTCCATGTGGAGCGTGATACCCTCAGTGGCATGATGATGAGCGGCTTCTGCCACCACGTCCTGGACATCTTGCACCAGTTTGTCGAGAACTGCCACACTTTCTGAACGCAAATCAAGCTGCATACTGGCAGACTGGGCGATGGTGTTGATGGAGGTGCCACCGGCAATGGTGCCAACGTTGTAGGTGGTACGTGGGGATGCAGGCACTTTCAGGTCGTCAACGGCCGTTACGATGCGGCTCAACAGATGAATGGCAGAGGGAGTGCCAAAGCTACCCCAGGAATGCCCTCCTGGTCCATTCACGTCTATCCGAAAACGGCTGACACCAATCGCCTGATGGGAAATCTGCCCAAAAAGTCCCCCTTCCACAACGATGAACCTGGCGTTTTTCCCAAAACGCGCCACGACAGCTTTCATACCCCGCAAATCACCCAGCCCCTCCTCACACACATTAGCCACAAACCACACATCCCGCTGCAATGAGATCTCGCTGCGGATGAGCGCTTGCGCCACCCAAATGAGACCAGCCACACCAGTTGAATTGTCGCCAATACCCGGACCACAGAGATAACGGCCGTTTCTGGTCACCGTTAAATCAGTCTCGCGGGGAAACACCGTATCCAAATGAGCTGAAACCACAATGGGCGGCTCCTCACACCTTTCTCCCGGCAGTCGGGCATACACATTATGCAGCTCATCTTGAGCCACATCAGACAAGCCTATCTCCTCAAACTGGGCTTGCACAAACTGGGCACGTTTAGCCTCGTCAAATGTGGGGGCAGGGATCTGCTGGATATTGATAATTAAGGCAAACTGCTCCGGCTGTGAATGGCGAAAAGAACGCAGCGCCGACCGGACTCGAGTATCTTCAGCAACGCTATATATTCGGTTCATTTTGTGTAAAAAGCAGGTTCCATGTTTAAGTTAATGCTCGCACTAACAACAAGCCAAGAATACTGGTAATCACACCCACGTGGAGCAAGAGATTACTATCCACAAACCAACCGCTACCTGGCCCCGGGTAAATTTGTAACAACAAATTCAAAATGACCAGCCCAACGCCAACAAGCGGCAGCAAGCCAGGGTGTTCTGCAAAAAAGTCATTAAGTCGCTCAACCAATTCGTTCATCCAAGCTCTCCTAACAATGTCGCAAGAGGATAGAGTAAGCGCGAGAAAACTGCGCCTCTAGCGCTCGCTCCTTACTCCAGCTCTTCTTTTACTAAATAGCGCGAGAAATAAGGGATCAGGCGGTGGGGTAAACGGCCGTTAATACCAATGCCCTCTCCTGTATGTAACTCTTCGTCAACCTGCCCCCGCTCATAAAACAGGGACAACAAATCACCACGTTGATATGGCAGGTGAACAGCGAGCGGAGCCATGGTGTCTATCATAACCCCTTCAATCATTTTCAAGAGCGCGTCCAACCCTGAGCCTGTTTTAGCAGAGACCACCACAGTGGAACCCTCAATATCCAGCTCCTTAATTGGATCTCGTGCCGATGGCAGCATATCCGCCTTGTTCAACGCAGTGACCAATGGCAAATGGTCAACTTCCAATTCCGCTAACGTATCTTCTACCGCATCAATCTGAGCGAGGACATTAGGGTGCGTGGCATCGACCACATGCAGCAAAATATCCGCATCCACAATCTCTTCCAAGGTGGCTCGAAAAGCCGCCACAATCTCCGTGGGCAACTTCTGAATAAACCCAACCGTATCAGTAAACAGCACCTCACGCCCACCCGGCATATTCACCTTGCGCGTCGTCGGATCTAAAGTAGCAAACAACATATCAGCAGAAAGCACATCAGCATTAGTCAGCTTATTGAGCAGCGTCGATTTGCCCGCATTGGTATAGCCCACAATCGCCACCGTTTGCAGCTCAGTTTGCTGTCTTTTAGCACGATGCCGTTCACGATGCGCCCGCACATCGTCCAATTCCTTTTTGACAAAGGCGATGCGCCGCCCCATTTCTCGTCGGTCTGTTTCCAGCTGTGTTTCACCAGGACCACGAACACCCACGCCACCAGTTGACCCCCCCGCTCTCCCCCCCGCCTGTCTAGCTAAATGCGTCCACATTCGGGTCAGGCGGGGCACACGATACTCAAGCTGTGCCAATTCCACCTGAAGCTTACCTTCACGAGTGTTAGCGTGGAGGGCAAAAATATCCAGGATGAGCGCCGTGCGGTCTATCACCTTCACATCTTTACCAAAAGTTTTCTCCAACTCACGTTGGTGGCGCGGCGTCAACTCATCATCAAAAATGACAACATCAACATCCAATTCTTCGACCAATATTTTCACTTCTTCCAGCTTACCAGAACCAATATAAGTGGCACTGTGGGGATGGTTCAAACTTTGGTATGTCTGCCCCACGACTTCAATGCCAGCTGTGTCAGCCAGCCGCGCCAATTCTTCCAAGCTCTCAGACAAAGAGGTCAAAGAACGAACTCCTTTGATTTCTACACCAATGAGATAAGCTCGCTCTGTCGGGTCTTTTGTTTCAAATATTTTCTTCTTGTTTGTAATTGTATCCTCCACAAGCGATTATATCTTAGGAACGGAACTTAAATCATACGACGAAGTCGTTTGCTTACCGTTCCTTGAACCTGACGATGCAATCCCATATTTTATGTCATCGCCACTCGTTCGTATCGTCGGGCATGCATTGCCGTTCCTGAGCATCATGACAAGAAATCCACAGGTCTGCACATCATTCCCTGTCTATCGTGGGTTCTTCTAACCAGATGGGCAGCTCAATGTGGAAAGTAGAACCTGGATAAGTCTCTTCATCACATTTTTCACTAACCGCCCAAATTCGACCCCCATGCGCCTCTACGATACCACGCACAATTGGCAATCCCAAACCAGGTCCGCCACCTTTAAAGTTTGTTTTACTTGATGAATGCAAACTCGCATCCATTGTGCTGGTGAATTTATCAAAAATCATTTCCAGATCTTCAGGGTCAATCCCAATTCCTGTATCCGCTATCTGTATATCTACATAGCCTATCAAATTATCGACAGGCGCTTCGAGGCGTGTTACAGATGATGAAACTATGACACGACCTCCGTCCGGCGTAAATTTCAAGGCATTCAGTAAGACTTTGCCCAATGCATTGACCAGTTTTTCCTGGTCTGCAAATATTCGCAGTTCTTCTCCCAATGGGATAATGGCTAAATCAACGTTCCGGGCAGAGAAATGCTTATTGAGGTTGTCGGCAACCAGCAAGATAGTGCGTTCTAAACGGAACTGGCTGTAATTTAATTCCACAGCGTGCAAATCAATCAAAGAGACATCAATCATATCATTGATAATTTCATACATTCGCCTGAAACCATTGCTTAACCCTTCCACATACAAAGCTAAACGAGATCCTGGCTCAGACTCATAACGGATCATGTTGGCATACCCTTCAAGCAAAGTCAAAGGGGTTCTTAGCTCATGAGCAGCCACAGCAATAAAGTTTGACTTACTGGTCTCGAACGCCTCAATTTGGGCACTCAACTTGTGTGTATGCTCTAACAAGGCGGCTCGATCCATATCACTGGCTATCTGGGTTGCTTCAATTAAGGCATACGTAAAGAAATCTTCCATGGCTCGCCAAAACTTGAGTGCTTTAGCAGGGGCAATCTCTTGGCTCAGCTTATCGCCTATCTCGTTCTTCAACACATGGAGAATTGTCAGCCAATCGCTGGCACCACGAGCATCATAGCCAATCGTGGTTAAGGCCCAAAACTGGACGGAGGCCAGTTGCAGTTCGCGTGAACGGCCGATGTTATCAATGAGCAGCAGCACAAATGCTGATACATCTTCGGTGTCTGGCAGCATGTTAGGCGCACGGTGTGCTGTGGCACGTACCAGTGCATCTACATTTTTGTTGAGCCACTGCTTCAGTTCATTGAACAAGATTGCCATTCCTTAACTTGTCACTCACCTAGGCCACCATCGCCGTAGACTGATTTGCTTCTGCCTTTTCCCGATCAAAGTTTAGGTGATGCGTACGAGCAAACCGTCTCAAAGCGGTCAAGGCACGGGCACTGTACCATTGATATCGTTCTTGTTTACCCATTTTTTGTGGTGGCTGCGTAAACAGGCCGAAGTTTGCTTTCATGGGTTGAAAGTTTTTGGCTTCAGCATGGGTAATGTAGTGGCATAATGCCCCGAGCATGGTATTCGTCGGTGGTATGACGGGGAACTGCCTATTGAGCACACGGGCAGCGTTCACTCCAGCCAGCAAGCCTGTAGCAGCATTGCCAACATACCCTTCTACCCCGGTAATCTGTCCGGCAAAGAACAGATCTGAGCGCAACCGAAATTGCATGGTGGGCTGCAACATCTGCGGTGAGTTGATGTAGGTGTTGCGATGCATCATACCGTAGCGTAAGAAGTCTGCTTTTGCCAGACCAGGTATCAAACGCAAAATGCGTTTTTGCTCGCCCCAACGCAAGTTGGTTTGAAAGCCAACGATGTTGTAGAGGGAGCCTGCCAGGTTGTCTTGGCGCAGCTGCACGACGGCAAACGGCCGTTTTCCACTGCGAGGATCCACCAACCCCACCGGCCGCATCGGCCCAAAGGCTAACGACTTGTGTCCGCGTTGGGCAATGGCTTCAAGGGGCATGCACCCTTCAAAGAAATGGGGGTCTTCTTGTTCAAACTGCTTGAGGGTGATGGTCTCTGCATCGAGTAATGCCTCATAAAATGTATCGTACTCTTCACAAGTCATGGGGCAGTTGATGTAGTCGCCATCTATTTGCTCCCCGGCATCATACCGCGATTGACGAAAAGCGATGCTCATGTCGATACTGTCTGCGCTGACGATGGGTGACAGAGCGTCGTAGAAGTAAAGGTAGTCTTGTCCGGTCAGGCGAGCAATATCCTCTGCCAGCGCATCTGAGGTCAGGGGACCTGAGGCGATGATGGTGGCAATGTCGGGAACGGCCGTTACTTCTTCTCGAATTATCTCAATACCAGGGTGTGACTCAATTTTGCTCGTCACCAACCTAGCAAAGTCTTCGCGGTCTACAGCCAGAGAAGAGCCAGCGGGAACGGCCGTTTGTTGCGCACAAGCCAAAATCAGGGAACCGAGACCACGCAATTCCGCCTTGAGCAGCCCCGACGCTTTGTGAGGCAACCTTGATCCCAGCGAATTACTACAGACCAATTCTGCCAACTGATCAGTAACGTGGGCAGGCGTCTGCTGCTGAGGTCGCATTTCATATAATTGGACATTGAGGCCAAGTTCGGCGGCCTGCCAAGCGGCTTCACTGCCGGCCAGACCACCCCCGATGATTGTGAGCTGCTTTGTCATGGCATAATTTTAACACAACCATTACCGGTTCGGCTGTGAAAATTCACAATATTTTTGCCAGGAAAATAGTGGCAGAATTTTGTTTCAGTGGCGCAAACGCGCGGCACTTATCAGCTAGAAGCGCACCTTACCCTCAAGCACCATGTTATCCGGCACAAATTGGCGGGTGCCGCTCTCGTTAATCAAGCACACATCCCCTTTGCACACCACATCACGGCCAAAACGGAAATCACCTTTCACCACAAAACTGTGGGCATTAACCAAGGAAGGCGGACCAAAGGGGAATCGTTCGTCCAAATCGTTGACAAATTTGAAGTACTTTGGATCTAGTTCCACAAGAATATTTTTAAACCGACGGTCATGGGATGGCTCCACATGAAAGGCTGGCGTCAGCATGTATGAATCAGAACGCACAGCCAGCAAATCATCAGTTTTCTTGACAGGAGCAAAGCGGGTTCGCGGCACGCGCACCGCCTGTGAATCCTGGAAAACAGCAATGGCAGAGCCCATCGCTGTCTCCAACTGGTAGACTGGCGTCGAATGCGGGTCTCGGGGATCCACTGTTTTGCTGTTGCAAATCATGGGCAAGCCTAATTTACTACCCCGACCGGCCATCAACTGCCGCAACGTGGGCAAATGGATCCACAAATTGTTGGTATTAAAATATTTGTGCCGCGTCACATCTTGGAATGCAGCTTTATCTTCGGCCGGGCATTGAGCAGACTCACGCAGAACGAGTTGGCCATCAGGCCGCTGCGCCAGATGCCCTCCTTTGCTATCCATCTCTGTGCGATCTGCCACTTCCACGAGGAAGGGAATTTTATTCTCAACCATGTAACCGAGAATGGCGAAGTCTAGCACCGCGCCAAGATTGTCGGCATTGGAGACAAAGATATATTCGTACCCTTGGGAGGTTAGCGCCACCAAAGTTCCTCGTGTGATCAGGGCAGTATAAATGTCACCATGTCCGGGCGGACACCATTCCAGGCTGGGATTTTTGGGCCACGTTACCGGGCTAAAATCTAATTGGGCAATTTTGGGCTCACGATGCTGGACAAAGCTTAAAGGCACCGTACGCCTGTTCAAGTCATTGTAGGACTGTAACGCTCGCAGGGAATCTTGTTCTGTGGCAAAGCTGTTCATAAGTACCAGAGGCACGTTAGCTTTCATGCTCTGACGGGCAATGATGTCGAGGAAGGTGTAATTTTCTTTTACGGGGAGCAGAGATTTAGCTCGTTCTAGCCCCATGCTGGTGCCCAGACCACCATTCAGTTTGATAACGGCCGTTCTGCGCAACCACTTCTTGCCCAACAACGCCTGTTTCGCGGGGAATGTCTCCACATCTGGCAAAGTGCTTACTGGTTGAATATCCGACTCAGGAATCATGCCCGTCTCACCAGCAACGAGCTGTTCATAATAATGTGCAAACGTGTTGATAAAAACTTTTGGCTGCCGGTCAGCCTGCATTCGCTCGGCAAAAGGCGAAAAATCAGCCATAAAAAACTCCTAAGGACTGACGATGCAGTAGGAATGGCATCATCAGTGTCAAGGAACGGTAAGGAAAAGAGTTCGTCGTATTATTTAACTTCCGTTCCTAAATGATGAACAATGAACGATGCACCACAACTCTACAAATTCATCACTGCACATCCATCATGCATCATTTTTAAAGAATACCTACATTGCTGTGATCCGCTAAAGTCAGTTTCAGCGCTTTGGGTTTGATAGGCGACCGTTGAATGGTGACATCTCGACCAATCAGGCTGTCTTGAATGCGGGCTTCAATATCTGAAATGTGTGAATTTTCCAGCACCATCGAATGCTCAATTTCACAATTTTCCAAAAATACATTGTGGCTAATACTGGTGAAAGGTCCCACATAACTGTTGACGATTCGGGCATTCTCACCAATGATCGCTGGTCCACGAACGATGCTATTGACGATCTCAGCCCCTTTCTGCACAGCCACACGCCGCCCCACCTGACTGTCTCGGTCAATATATCCTTCCACCACGTAATCAATCTCTTCCAAGACGACATCATTGGCTTCCAACATATCATCAGGGCGTCCGGTATCAATCCACCATCCGCGATGCACATAGGGATGCACAGCATACCCTTGATCGATCAACCATTGAATAGCGTCTGTAATTTCCAGTTCACCGCGCCACGAGGGTTTGATGGCTTCCACAGCTTCAAAAATATGTTTATCAAACATGTAAATGCCAACCAAAGCTAAATCACTAGGCGGATTTTTGGGCTTTTCAATGAGGCGAATAATGCGGCCATCATTTCCTAATTCGGCAACGCCATACTGTTCTGGTTGGTCAATGCGCGTCAGCACAATTTGGCTGTTCCATTCACTTTCAGCAAACTGGGAGATCAACGGGCTAATGCCGCCTTCAATCACGTTATCACCCAAAAACATCACAAACCGATCATCACCCAAGAAATCTTTGGAAATCTTAACGGCATGAGCCAGGCCTAAGGGCTCATCTTGGGGAATGTAGGTGATATTGACCCCCCAACGTCCACCTCGACCAACCGCTTCTTTGATTTTGGGTGCTGTATCCCCCACCACAATGCCAATGTCTGTGATACCCGCATCTCGAATAGTCTCAATAACGCGCACCAAGACTGGTTTATTGGCCACGGGAATGAGTTGTTTTGCGTTGGAATAGGTCAGTGGATACAGGCGAGACCCTTTGCCTCCACTTAAAATTAAACCTTTCATGTAATCTCCTCAAAAATGATAACCGGGGTTAGATGATTGTATGGGTTTTTAATCAATCCTCTAACCGCCTAACCCCCGCTTTAGCTTTTCCTTTTTACTAAAGTTTAGGGGATGACGGCCGTTTTACAAAATGGCCTGGTGACTTAAAGTGCCCCCCTCAACGTGCCGGGCAGTGGCCATGATTACTCGACCACGGTGTAGATGGTGATCGTGTCGTTTTGGTATACAGGCTGGAGATAAACGGCCGTTTCTGGTGAAAAAGCACCTAATCCCTGTTCCCGAGGCCCGTACCACACATAGGTCACGTGATATTTCTCCAGCAAATCCCGACGCCATTCATCTTCAGTCTCACTCGCATAAAATTGAGCCACTTCTTCAACCTTGTCACCATAGTGAATCGTCTCTGCCCAATGACCAACGACCACCTGGTTGCCTGCTTGCCCTGCGACTAAATTGCCAGTCTGAGCTTCACCCAACAAAATGGGGCCGGGAGACAAACTATTTTCTGCACGCAGCCATTGGGCAGCGTCCATTTCATCTACCGAGCGAAAAAGCAAGTCTGGCTGATGGATAACAGATGAAGTCGTAACGCTGGCCACGATGTAAATGTGGGACAGCGCCATAAACAAGAGGAAAGTAATCGTTATCAATCGGCCTAATTTCACTTCAGTATAGCGTTCACGTTGCAGGAGCTTCCGCACAGGTTTTGTGGCCAAGAACCAGGGGACAATCACCTGTATAAAACCAGCAGCTGTTAAAATTGAAAGCGGGATATGCACACCTTGAATAAAACGGCGCTGCGAGTTAAGCGGCGCATAAATTAACAACGCTGTCGCCAACACCCATCCCCACAAAAACAACTCATTCGCCGACATCTTTTGCTTTTGTCGCCACTGATGAATGCGGTATATCAAGGCCAACAACAAATAAGGACCAAAGGATATAATAAAGTGCGGCCAGGCCGGAGAAACAGTCTCACTACGATTTGCATCCCAGCCACGCAAGATTTCATTGGTTAGTAAGCTGTAACCATAGTAAAGGTAAAGCAATCCCGGCAAAGCATATGCCACTACCAACACAAAACCCTCATACCACAGAATCTTTCGCGCTCGCCAGGCTAATAACAGCCAGTAGAGGCTGCCAGTCAACACAATCAAATAAATCAACAGGGGATGCAAAATCCCAAGGCACAAGTTTAGCACGCTGGCAGCAACAGCAAAGCCCCATCCCTTTGGTTGTCCTTTGTGTGCATACGCTTGCAGCACGCACCAAAAGCTGCCCATCAATAAGGTAGTGCTGAGAATGATATGGGGGAAAGTGAGACTCATAAAAAAGAGATGGGATTCAAGCATATGGAAGTCGATGGGGCGAGCATCAAGCCAGCGGGTTTGCCCAAAAGCAAATAACAACCAGCCCAATCCGGCACCAAACACAGCCAAAAGATAAGCAATCATGCGGGTGCGCCGTTCAGCAACAAAATAGGCAATGAAACCATATGCCGCCACCATTAACCCGACAACGGAAAGGGCACGCCCTAAATGCCACATGAACGCCAAACTCATTCCCGTCCAACGGGCAATGTGGCCTAATAAAAAGTAAAACCCACCTAAAAAGGTAGGTTCATGCGGTTCAGCGGTGAAGGTAATGGTATATAGCCAATGACCATCATACCCCTGCAACATCTTGCCGAAGTATGTCTGGCTGTCTTCAGGGTTCATCAACGTCCCCGAGAACACAAGACCAGGTTGGGTGGTGGTATAGGCCAGAAAATAAGGAACGGCCGTTACCACCAACACCACCAGCGTCACAACCAACACCAAGACCCATTCCGAACCTGTGCGCTTAGCCTGGCTTACGGTGCTATCACTTTCCATATACATCACTTAATTATAATAATCGCCCAGAGAACTATCTTTGGGTGCATTGGTCAAGGCCACGCCAACCACGCGCACATGTGCCTTTTCCAGCATATCTTTCGCCTTCTCAGCATGGTCACGGCGCGTTTTGCCAGCCGTAATGATTAACAGTACGCCATCTACTTTTGCACCTAGAATCGTAGCATCTGTCAAGGCAACCACTGGCGGCGCATGGAACAAAACAAAATCAAATTGCTCCGTCATATTCACAATCAGCTGATCCACCTTTTTAGAGCCTAGCAAATCAGCGGGATTAGGCGGCTTAGAGCCACTCGTCAACAAGGTGAGATTAGCCACACGGGTCTCTTGCAATGGCGGCGCTTGCTCATCATTCAGAATCATGTTGGTCAGGCCGCTTTCATTACTGAGACCAAAACATTCATGCAGCACTGGCCGGCGCAAATCACAATCAATCAACAACGTTTTGCGACCGCTTTGAGCCATCGTCACTGCCAAATTGGCGACCAATTCCCCCTTGTCTTCACCCACAGCCGGTGAGGTGACAACCAGGCTGCGCAGCGGGTTATCTAAACTGTAAAAAGACAAATTCGTTCGTAAAGTGCGATACGCTTCACTCACAGGTGATTGCGGATCTGTTAAAGTTATCAAGCTCATAATTCACCTATTTTTCTACCCACGGCTCACTGTTCACCGACCACTAATTGGGGATACTACCCACCACTGGCACATCCAAATATCGTTCTACATCTTCTGCGCGTTTGATAATGCCTGATTCATACCATTCCAAGCCAAACACAACAAGAACGCCCAACAACACGCCAAAAACAAAGCCCGCCGCTGTGTTGATTTTAACGTTTTTGGTAGAACCAGCCTTAGGATCATCCAGAAGTTCAATATTTATGCGATCCTCTTTGTCCAATTTATCATTGTTCTCATTTTGCCACTGAATAAGCAGGTTCCCCCAAACCGTGGCAATATCATTTGCTATCTCAGGATTCGAGTTTTCCACGGTCATTTGAATGACAAAACTGGAATTATCAGACGCCACTTTCACATTCTCCAACAAAGCGCCAGCTGTCATATCTAAGCCAAGCAAATCAATCACATCTTGGGCACGGTAACTACTAATAAGCCATTGCTCATAACTACGTAACAACTCTTTAGCAGCTTGGGTCTGCCCAAAATCAGAACGAGAAGGCATCACAAGCAGCTTCAGATTTGACTCATAAATGTCTGGTTTCATTTTGCTAAAGCCAAAGGCAGCAGCAGCAGTCAACAACGCCATAAGGACAATAATCCAACCACGCTGCTTCAAAACACGTAAATAATCACTCAGTTCCATAAACAACTCCTAATCTCATCATCCCCGCTTTATTTTTTAGGAATTTCACCTAAGATGGTCAACCCTAACGTCTTAATCTCGTAGGATTCACGGATGGTGGGATCTAAATATTCCACGAGTAAGGCGAGACCAATGCCCGCAACCAAGGCAACAAACATGCGGAGGGGTATATCAAGCTGGCTGCGAATGCCTGGAGAAATCGGATTGATAACAGGTTCACTCAAGGGAACGACAACGGCCGTTTTCCCGCCAAGTTGGGGCAAAGCAGATGCATTCTGCTCCTGAACAACCACCGTCACTGCCTCGATCATCGCGGCTAAAGCCTGGGGATCAGGATTATTGAGCGAGATTTCCAGCTTGCTATGCACACTATCGGCTGCCAAACTGCCCTGGATGGCACCGGCAGGAATCTCCCAGCCTTGTGCAGCCAGTTCCACAGAAACGGCCGTTGCGAATTCACTCCCTTGCACCCAATCAGTCAACCCAGTGACGATATATTCAGAAGTTAGCCAATTGTAATAGCGCTGCTCATCTGCATGCGCAGCGTCGCGGGATGGCTCCTGGCTCACCATATAAAGCATGCCCACATTGTAATACGTCGGCGGTGCCTGGTAAGTCGCCACCGTCAACACAGCCACAACAACCACGGGAATGAGGAGCAGTAGCCAGCGTCGTGTTAAGATTTGCCAATAACGTCGTAGTGCCATAAACATTCTGAGGAACAGAAATTCAATCATACAACAAAGTCATTTCCTTCCCGTTCCTGGGAACTGACGATGCCATTCCACATTTTATTTCATCATCAGTCCTTATCACAAAGACACAAAAACGACAGAAACAACAGAGGGTTGGATCCCTTCATCTCTTGGTGCCTTTGTCTTAAAGTTTTCTAGTTGGCGAGAAACGGCCGTTTTGCGCCAGCCATTTTCTCCTCCACAAACCGTGCCATCTTCCGTTTAAACACAGCCACATCATACCGAGAAGCATGGTCAACCATCACGCCCACATCCATCGCTTCCGGTTCAAACGTTTCCACCGCCTCAATAATCGCAGGGACAGACTGTTCCGCAAACAACCAGCCCGTTTTGCCATGCTGCACCGTTTCCACAGCGCCCCCACCGGCAAAAGCAATCACAGGGCGACCAGCAGCCATAGCCTGAATCGGGGCAATGCCAAAATCTTCTTCCCCAGGAAACAAAAAGGCACGGCTACGAGCCATAATATCCGGTAAATCCTCATCAGGCACATAGCCCAAAAATGTGACATTAGAACCGGCCATCGCTTCCAGCCGTTCTCGATCACGCCCACTGCCCGCAATATACAGTGGCCGATCCAAAATGTTAAATGCTTCAATCAATACATCCAGCCGCCGGTAAGGAACCAGACGTCCCACAAACAAATAGTAATCTTCAACCTGCCTTGCAGGCTGAAACCGTTCCGTTTCCACCGGCGGATAAATGATAACCGAATCCCGATGATATATCTTTGCGATTCGCCGACGCACCTCTTGCGAAATAGCGATAAAATAATCAACTCGATCTGCCGCCAAACGATCCCATAAACGGAGCCATGTTAAAAATGGGGGCAGCGCTGACCGGGTAAAACGACCCAAATTTTCTTGCTCTGCATACTGTTGAAAACGCCACACATATCGTGTCGGTGTTAGACAATAACAAATATGCATCGTTTCTGGTCCAGTAATCACACCGTGACAAAAACCACTTTTATTGCTGATCACCAAATCATGCTCACGCAAATCAAATTGTTCAAAAGCATACGGGTATAGCGGAAAATACAGTTGTTGTTTGCGATAGATAAAGGGCAGCCGATCCATAAAAGAAGGGCGAATATCCCACGCTTGCCAATGCGGTGCCATCATTTGGGGCGCATACATGGAAGTATAAATAGGCCGATGCGGATAAAGAGCAACAAGCGCTTCCAGCACATCCTCCGCTCCACCTATTTGATTCATCCAATCATGTATGAGTGCAATGTTCATAACAACGATTGACAATTGACGATTCGTACCAGTTCAGCATAATCGTCAATCTTTAAAGTCCCAAACGCTCCATTCTGGCTGCCAGTTCCGCTTCTACTTCTAAACTTTGCATGGCATCATCAAGTTGATTATCCAAACTGCTTGCCTGAATTTCCCAAGCCGCATCAGCATGATCCAGGCGTCTGCGAATGTTTTCAGCCGCTGTAGCAACCTCTGTATCTTCATTCACGATCAAATCATCCAGCGACTTCATGGCTCGGGTAGAGATTTCTTTGGCCTTTGCCATTTTGAGTAAAAATGAAAGCTCTTCTCTTTCCTGTTTCGCAATGGCTAAACGGCCTGCCAATTTAACTTCTACATCTTTCAATGTTTCTGCGGCTGATACCTGTTTTTCTAAAGAGGCATCATAGGTACGAATCAATTTCATGGTTGAACTGAACTGTTTTTGCATGACCATCGCTTCTGTTTTTTTGCCATTTTTCAAGTAATGATCAACCATCAAATCTTGCTCGGCCGCCTTGGCAGCCAACGCTTCTCGCCGCCGCGTTGATGTTTTGACTTGGGCAAACATCGGTGCAATAGAACGTTTAAATTCAGCCACTTCAGATTCTGCCTGGCGGATGTACTCATCATAAACCGCTAAATCTGATTTTTGCAATGCTTTATCAGCCGCTTCATGCAATGAAGCTCGGAACAAGGTTCTCAATTTACGTAATAAGGATGCCATAAACAGGGATTATACTCGAAACAAAGAGGGGACACACAAAAAAACGGCCGTTCTGCAAAAGCGATGCAAAGAACGGCCGTTTTCTGAAACTCCGGCGTCAGGAGATTGAGGCAGGCATCAACATGCCTGTGCCGGAGATGACAGCAAATAAAAACATCTCAGACACCTTCAGTACGACCACTGCCTGGAAAGGTTGCATACAATTTAGTCTAATTTTTTCTCTTTATCCACATGGGTGCGTGAAGGGCGATTCTTCCAGACAAGCCACAAGCCTCCTAAAATAATGAGAATCGGCCACAAGCGGCTCATGTCGCCAAATCGATTAAAGAAACCAGCGAAAATAGTAAACAGTATCAGGCCAACAACCAGCAAACCGCCCCCTTCGACCAAGCCCCGGCGCCAATTCCCGCGCAATGTATGCAGCAGAATAAGCCCCAACCCGGTAAAGGCAGGGTATAACGACCAAACATACGCCCAACTGCCCCAATCTCCAGTACTGTTTTGATAATACAAAATGCAACCAGTCCCCAAAACCACCACGCCCGGCACCGAAACTTCGGGATTGCCCAAGATGGCGCCCAATAAAAATAAAATGCCCGCGCCCACGATAATCAAAGGCCATTGTTGGCTTAAATTAAATTGTGCCGCTAAACCGGGGGAAAATTGTAGTAATAGAAAAAACACACCTAATAGAATCAAAATGATTCCACCAATGATTGATCCTCTTTTTTCCATACCTGTGCCTCCTCAAAAAAATAGTGAGTGATAAAATTTTGATAACCTCAATACGAATCATACAGTGCCTTGGTAGCATACATGAAGTCATCTTTTCCTTAGAAATCTCTCAGATTATTCAAAAAAATCAAAATCATACAATAATCTAGTGACCGCCTAAAAATGAGTCCCGTTTTTAAGGGGTAAAGGCCACTTGAAGCGCATCCATCAATCCCATAACTTATTTATGGATGCACACTTCCCCTATTTGGGGACTTAAGAAATAGGGGAAAGTGCTTTACCAATAACCCATTTGTGCTAAACTCATGCCCATGAAACAAGAAGTACTGCTAACGATATTTGCTTTGTGGCTGCTTCTAGGAGCCCCTTCAAAGCAAATTTTTGCTTTAGGCGAGAACCCATCAGCAGCCCAAGATTCGGTACCAACAGCCACCCCAGAAACGGCCGTTCACATGTCTGAACGTATCAACAATTACCGCACAGAAAGGGGTCTGCCAGCTTATTACTTAGATCATTCCCTATCACAAGCGTCTCAATGGGTCGTCGATACCATGGCCGCCACTGAGTTCATCAGTCATTATGATGAGTCCGGCGCAAATCCACAACAACGCGCCAAAAAAGCAGGCTATGACCAACACGTCACCGAAATCATTTATGGTGGTTTTGGTGGCGCAGAAGCAGCATGGGAATGGTGGCATGAAAATGAACTACATCATGACCTTATCATCAGCAAAGATTACGTCGAATTGGGCATTGCCACTGCAGTAAGCGAACAAAGTGGTCGCCAATATTGGGCTGTCATGTTTGGTGTTGGTGACGGACAATATGAAACAGAAACATCAACCAACACCCATGACGAGAGCGAGGCTGCCACGAAGCGGCCGCCCACAGTATCAACCTCTGAAGTAACGGCCGTTCCCCCTGTCAGCACCGCCATTCTCTCCACACCCACAGCCATAACAGAACCAGCCGCCCTGGCAGTAGACAGCACGCCCACAAATCCAACACCATCGACACAAAATCAACCAACAGTCATCCAGAAAACCGAGACCGCCCCCCAGAACTCAATGCAAGAAACCAAATGGCTCATCATCGCAGCCATTGCAACAATTGTTTTAGGCATTGCCGTCTTTTACTTCCCCAAACTCGGTCTCAGCCAAAAGTTCAAAGAACGGGCATAACAGCCATCCTCGTGACTGCGCCCCCTCCCTGGCAATTGAGTAGATAAACGCCAAGCAATCTCCCCAAACAGCACAGTACAACCAAACTGCACGCCCGCCGATCCACTCCCCAGCTTTGCCAATCCTGCATTTAATAGTAAAATGCGCCCACTCAACATCCAGCAGCACCAAATTTTTCGCAACAAAACCTAAGTTCATATCAACCCGCAGCCTCATACGGAGAAAATGCACATGAAGATTCCTAGTCTCATCCTCAAGCAGCTTTACACCTTTGGCAGCCTGGAAAACATAAATGGCAATGTGCAATTTTCTGTCAAAAATCGACTTGGCGATGCTTCCCTAACAGGCTTAAAAAGCATCAAATTCGATGGTAAAGCCATAGACTTAGAGAGTGTCACTATCGTCTTAGCTGACAACACCATGTTACCGGCAACGGCCGTTACCACCGACGCCCCCCTTCAATTTCCCCTACGCGAAGTGTTGAGCATCCACGTGCCAAGCCCCCCCCTTGCCCTGGGCAAACACAGGCTAGAAATCGCATTTTCCTCCACCCCATTCGGAAATTTAAAACTCAAAGTAGACGACAGCATCGTCGAAAACACCGAAGAAATGGTACGCATTCCCCGTGACAAAACAGATGATTACAGCCAGGCCATTATCGACAAACGCCAAAAATTCATAGAAGCATTCACGGGAAAAACAGTCAACCATATCCGCCACTATTCCTTTGACCCCCACATCACCCAAGGCAATGTAGAACATTTCACCGGAGTTGCTCAAATTCCACTGGGGTTTGCGGGCCCCCTCACAGTCAAGGGCGAACATGCCCAGGGAGATTTCCTCATTCCACTGGCAACCACAGAAGGCACCCTGGTTGCCTCCTACAATCGCGGCATCAAAATCCTCAACTTGAGCGGTGGCGTCACCTGCAGCATCGTCGGTGATTCCATGCAGCGGGCGCCTGTTTTCTCATTCAACAACGCCCGGGAAGCACGAGATTTCTCAGAATGGGTGCAAGAAAACTTGGATAAAGTACGAGAAGAAGCAGAAGCCACATCCAGCGTCGCTAAATTGCAATATATAGACACCTATCTTGCCAGCCGCTTCGTTTATTTGCGCTTTAACTACACCACCGGTGATGCGGCCGGGCAAAACATGGTGGGTCGGGCTACCTTTGCCGCCTCCAGCTGGATTTTAGACCATTACCCCCAGTCAGACACCATCACCCACTTCTTTTTGGAATCCAACTTCGCTACCGATAAAAAAGCATCTCAGATTAACATCATGCGCACCCGGGGCAAACGAGTGACAGCCGAATGTACAGTCAAGCGAGATGCCCTCATCAACCACATGCGCGTAGAGCCAGAGAGCTTATCTTACCATTACGGGGTGGCCAATATCGGCGCCATTCTCTCAGGAGCAAATAACAACGGCCTGCACTCAGCCAATGCCATCACAGCAATTTTCATTGCTACCGGGCAAGATGTAGCCAATGTGTCAGAGTCATCGGCAGGTATCTTATACACCGAACTAACCGAGGATGGTGATTTATACATGTCAATCACAATTCCATCGCTCATTGTGGCAACCTATGGTGGTGGCGTAGGCCTGGCAACACAGAAAGAATGCCTGGATTTGCTAGGCTGTTATGGCCGTGATAAGGTCAGGAAGTTCGCTGAAATTGTAGCTGGGGCAGTGTTAGCTGGCGAGATTTCACTAGCATCGGCGATTGCTTCTTCAGACTGGGTGTCTAGCCATGAGAAATATGGTCGGAACCGGTAAGAAACAGCAATTAAATCATACGACAAAGTCGTTTCCTTTATGCAAAAATATGGCATGAGCGCATGATACCAAACACCCCAAACATCCCACTAGGAAATATTGACGAAGACGGCCGTTCTGAACGCAGAGACGCCGCCGCCAACCGTAAACTCATCCTGGAAACCGCCGAAGCACTGTTCAATGAGAAAGGGGTGGAAAACGTCTGCATGGCAGAAATTGCGCAAGCGGCTGGTGTAGGCAAAGGCACCCTCTACCGCCGTTTTGCCAACAAGGCAGAGCTCTGTTTAGCGCTGATGGACACACAAATGAGCGAATTCCAAAACGAGATGCTGGCTAAATTCCGAAAAATGACAGACAACGGCATCCCCAAAGTGGCGCAGCTTGAATTCTTTATGGATGCGCTGGCTCGTTTCACCGATGCACACACGCCGCTGCTAAGTGAAGTGCAAAGCGATGGGCTGATCCAGGAAGGACGCAGCACCGAACCACCCCACTTTTGGCAATACATGACGGTGCGTGGCCTGTTCGAAGCCGCCATCGATGCCGGAGAACTGCCACAAAGTTTAGACACAGAATATTTGGCAGATGCCTTGTTGGCACCACTCAAAATCGATACGTTCCGTTTTCAGCGTGAAGTACGGGAGTTTTCGCTAGAAAGAATTAGCAAAGGACTGCGCATACTCATTGCGGGGCTTCGTCATTGTACAGACTAATCGAGCAGCCGAATAATCATATCGTGGGACAATCAAAGCGCGGCATTCAACGTCGTTTACTCATGCCGTGCGGAACAGGGCACGCGGGATAGTGGTATAGTCAGGGGCAGCGCCAACGATATTAGGGAAGGTTGGCACCTCAGCTTCGGTAAATGTGGTCAAGATGGCGTAGGCGTCCATGTGGGCGCGGCGAGCTGCTTCGAGACCCGACAAAGAATCCTCAAACACAAGACACGCTTCCGGCGCAGCACCCACCAGTTGCGCAGCTTTAAGAAAAATCTCGGGATGGGGTTTGCTATGTTGAATATCTTCGGCACCGACAACGGCCGTTATCTCTTCCTCAAGACCCAAGCCCTTCAAGACAAAATCAATGCTGAAGCGAATCGCAGACGTTGCCAACACCACCTTTTGCCCACTCGCCACCGCCGCCTGTAAAAACGAACGAAATCCTGCAATGGGTGCCAGATGCGGCTCATAAATCTTCTGATACGCCTTCTCCTTCTCTAGCGAAAGTGCAGTAATTTGTGCCTCCGGCAAATCACGCCCCCACACCTCGCGCAAGGTTTCTCCATTTGTTTTGCCATAATGGCTGAGGGCAAACTCGTCTTCAGACACAATCTTTCCCTGGTCAGCTAACATTTTCACCCAGGCTTGTGTTTGGAAAGGCATATCGTCGATGATGGTACCATTCATGTCAAAGATAAATGCGTTGTATGTTTTCATGAGCTAACTTTACAAACCATTCATACATCAGGCAAGTATTGAGTGAAGAGGGGAACACTGGTTTCAGGTGGCAGTTCGAGGCAGTGCCGGGCACGTATGAACATGGCAAACGGCCGTTTATCGGTTAAACTACTCTCATCATGGAATATTCTGAAAGAAAACGTCTATCACAAATAGCTCGACCCCTGTTTATGGGTGTCTTGATCATCATCTCAACGATGATCTATCTTGTGGAAAATCATGCGGGTGTGGGCGCAGGGGCAACCGCGGGAACGGCCGTTTCCGATGGCACTGAATCACGACCGCATACCCCCCTTGCCACCCAGGGTAATCCAGCCTATGGCATGAACCGCATCAGCAACTCAGAAAGAGGCAACATCCCTGAAGCACAGTATCAGAAAGGGCTCAGCACCGGTGCCACCTGGGATCGATGGCCTCTTTATTGGAACCAGATCGAGAAAAACCCTGGTGTGTTTGATTGGAGCTACCAGGATAACGCCGTTAAGGGCGTGATCAACCACGGGTTGAACCTCAATGCCATTTTATTAGGCACCCCTGGCTTCTACCACACCAATCAATCCGCTAACCAACCCCCTCACCCCGCCCCCGATTTACCCCTCCATTCCCCCCTGTCTTTAGACGAGGTGCAAACGGGTGTCCCCCTGGGCCTGGATGAACCCATCTTTACCGACGGCTCTGATATCCCAGGCGCCGACAAACAAATCAACGACAACAATAAATGGGCGCGTTTTGTGGCAACGGCCGTTAACCGATACAAACCCGGCGGCAGCATAGCAAAAATCGATGGCTGGCCAGAAGGGGTGGGCGTCACCCACTGGGAAATGTGGAACGAACCAGACCTCACTCACTTCTGGGATGGCAGTGCCGCAGATTATGCCCGCTTGCTCAAAGTAGGCTATCTCGCCGCCAAACATGCCGATCCCCACGCGGTGGTTCTCTTCGGTGGCCTGGCCGATGTCTACAGCAGCCGCTACGAAATCCCTTACCTCAATGATGTGTTAGAACTATTTGATCAAGACAGCATGGCTCCCGCCTACAACTACTTCCATGACATCGTCGCCCTGCACAATTACAGCTATTCATACCGTGCCTGGCGTGCCGTCTATCTCGCCCAAATCCAGCTAGACAATCGTGCGTTAGCAAATGAAATCTGGTTGAATGAGACCGGTGTCCCCGTATGGGACGACTACCCCGGTCCCGTGTGCCACCCCGACAGTGCTTTCCGCGCCACCATGCAAGAACAAGCCCATTTCATCATCCAAACTGCCCTTTACGCTCGCTACGTGGACGTAGATAACATTTTCTTTTTCTCCTTAACTGACGAATGTGGCAATGTATTTGTCAATCCGCCCTATTTTCCGCCAGAGCAATGCGAGGACGATCCCCCGTCATCTGAGTACGCCGGTGATGCCTTTGGCATTTTCCGCAACACAGCCGATGCAATTTGCTCCAACCAACACCCTGAACCGGGCACAGCGCGGCCATCTTTGCAAGCCTTTCAGGTGCTGACCCAATATTTTGTCGATGTGGAACCGCTGTGGCAAGCCCGCCCGGGAGGCACCACCCCCTACGATGGCACCCAAGAAATGTTCGCCTTCTTCAAGCCAGCGACTGGAGAAAGAATTATGGGGTTGTGGGCACTCAATGAAGAAACGCAAACGGCCGTTTTCAACAGCACAAACAGCGACCAAACCGGGCTTCTCATCACACCAGATGGCGTCACCCAGACCATTCATGCCACACAGGGCATTTTCACCCTCACCCTGCCCGCCGCCACCAACACAAACACGCCAACCGATTCCCCCTACAACGCCATCGGCGGGCAACCGTTCCTCCTCATCGAACAAGACGACACCCCGCCCGACATCACTATTTCAGCACCAGAACGGGCAGGCATCGACGTGACCGTGACATGGGCAGGTCATGATTTAGGCAGCAATATCGCCAGCTACGACCTGACCGTCTCCGACAATGGCGGGCCGGCCACTCCCTGGCTCACAGATACCACAGAAATTTCTGGCTTGTACGCCCCCCTGCTCCAAGAACACACCTACACCTTTACGGTCATTGGCCGCGATCAAGCTGGCAACGTGAGCCCGCAAAAATCCGTGTCTGTTTACGCACCCATCCTGAACCATCACACGTTCCTGCCCCTGGTACGAAAACCGTGAGCTAACATACAAAATGAGTGGATTTTCATGCGCAGGTGAGCGTCTCCCCCTTTCCCCACTGGCCAAAGACCAAACGGTTGGTCATTCATCATTCAAAGTGAACAAACTTCACCCGGAATAGTGTTTTTTCAGCCTGGGTCAAGTATACTCTACCTATGGATTTGCAAGCAATCACCGGTCAACTACACATCGTCAATGGGGAAATTCAACAAACAACGGGGGATAGTTCCAGCACATCAATGGTTCCTGGTCTGCTAGCCCAATCTGCCCCCTCAAAAGCCAATCGCAGTCGGAAAAATGATTTTCTGTTTATCCATTTGACCTTAACTGGTACGCTAGATGACATGGGTGAGCTATCTCAAGATATTCTCACGACAACAAGCCAGCAATACTATCAAGCCGGGGGCAGCATCACATCAGCCTTACGGAAAGCCATCTCTGCAGCCAATCGAAAGCTACTTCATCTCAACTTAAGTACCACAGCCCGTTCCCGGGAAGGCGCATTGAGCTGTGCTGTTCTCCATAATGATGAACTTTTCCTGGTGCAAACTGGCGAAGCCCTCGCTTTATTGGGACACAATTATGGTGTGGAGCGTTTGCCCCCCACGCCACCGCAAAAAGTAACGCCCTTGGGACGCAGCGCCGGGCTAAATCTTCATTATGATCATTATCGATTGCAAGATGGTGATATACTGCTTCTAGCCGATCCGCGTATCACTCATTTACCCACAGAGGTGTTAGCGCCAGCGTTAGTGGATGTTGAATTAGAAACAGGGCTTTCCACCTTGAAGCATATTGTGGGAGCAAACACCGCCCGCCTGCTGCTCATTGAGTTCACAAAAGATGCTGAAGAAAGATTTCCTGATATGATGGTTATGGCGCCGACAACGGCCGTTACAACCACAGATGATATGCCAGATCCAGTGCGTGAGGGCACACCACCGGTCATTCCGGCTGCGTCACGCCAGCCCCAACCGGTACAGTCAGATTCAACGAGCAAGCCCAGTAGTGACCTTGCCGCCAATGTAGAATACAACACCCGCAAAGCCACTGCTGGCGCCGCTTTGGGGTTAGCTCACTTCACCGATTGGCTAACCGACATGCTGGCGCGGCTGAAACCGCCCCGCCATGATGATGAAGACGAGGCTAATTGGACGCTCCCGGCTATCCTTGCTTTGGCGATCCCCCTATTGGTAGCCATGATCGTCACAGGCGTTTATCTCCAACACGGGGACGCCCAACGTTTCGCCGAGATCAAAACGGAAATGGGGCAAAATATCGGTATTGCTAATACGGTCGAAGGGGAACAGCAGCGCACTTATTATCAACACGTGCTAACGCTGGCTGAAGAGGCCGAAGCCATTCGGCCACTTGATGATGAGGTTGCTCGTTTGCGTCAGCAAGCAAAGGCGGCGCTAGATGAGCTAGATGGGGTGACAAGACTGCAAGGACATCTCCTTTATGAATACGAGCCAAAAACTTTGTTAACGGCCGTTACTCTACAAGGGGGATTTGATGGTGGCTTGTACACCCTAGACAACGACAGCAATGTCACCTACCATCAAACTGATGAAAGCTACACGCAGTTCGAAGGCGTGCCAGAAAACATCGTATTCAGGGACAAAGCACTAGGCAGCCACATCGTCAGAAATGTGATTGATATGATGTGGCGACCACAGGGGAACCACGTCTCGCGTGACGGCATTGCCATGTTAGATACAGGTGGTACCCTGATTACTTACTACCCAAATCATAATGATACTCGTGCCGCCCCACTTGGCCTTGCCAGCGGCTGGCAAATTCCTCAAGCCATCACCACTTTCGATGAGCGCCTTTACATTTTAGATGTTGGTGCGCGTGAAATCTGGAAATATTACCCGGAAGATGATGGGTTTATCATCAAAGATGATGCACAAATCCTGGCGCTAGACGCTGCTGCCAATCTGGAATCAGCCATTGACATCGACATTTACAGCGAAGATGGCAGTTTGCTCATCTTATACAGCAACGGGCAGATTCGCTACTATGATACGCGCTCGGGTCGTGTGCAATGGGATGAACAAAAGTTGATGACAGATGGTGGTTTGACTTTGCCTCTGGCACGCCCCACAGCCGCCAAGCTTGTGGGTAAGGGATTAAATTCTTCTGTTTTTGTTGCCGATCCAGGCACAGGCCGCATTCTTCAGATAGCTCGAGGGGGGCTGGTCATTGCCCAATACCGTGCTGATGATGAGGTGGGGCGGGATCTATTCCACAACATTCAAGATTTTGCCGTGGCCGAAGCCCCGCTGCGCATCTTTGTCACAGATGGCAACAAACTTTACGTGGTTACAGAAAGCTAATCCTCTCCATCGTAATTTCTCAATTTTTGCACTGCATTTACATCAACTTTCACCAATGATGATGCTCATTCGTGCCCATTTGAGCGAATTTGCGGCTGCATATTTTATTTATTGAACAACTTTAGGGAAAAGAATTAGGCGCTGGGAAATTGACAACAACCAATTTCCCAGCGTTTTTACTTTCTAGAAAAGATCGAATCCGTCGTCGTCATCTCCCTCAACATCATTGCCATCGATTTCTTCAAATTCGATTTCGTAATCAAGGGAAACCCATAACAACAGTATCTCACCTTCTTCAACCTCAGTCAGACGCATCGCAACGACATCTGCTTGCTGACGCAAGCGCAGTTCATCAGGATAATCCAGTTTAACTGGACGGCCTTCATCCCAAGCCTGGTAGCAGCGCTCCATGATGTCTTCACCACTCATGGTACGCAAACGACACATGGCAATTGCTTTGTCTTCTGGCCCCTCATGGATGGATTGCAACCAACGTTGAGGAGTCGGCTGAAATTCTGGCGTTAGACCTTCAATGATTGAAATGAGTTCAGGTTCTGTGACCATGTTACTATATCCTCAGTAAATTTATATCACTTCTTAGTCTACCGATTGTTGGGCAAACTGACAACAACCAATATGGCCTATAAAACGGCCGTTTCTCTCATAAATTTGTCCCATCAAACAAAGCTAAACCTTAAATTGTTGAGGGGATGGCCGCTTGGGTTAATTATCAAATGTCTCAGGTTCGCCAGGAACGGCCAGCACCACGGTAGACCCTTCTGCTGTCCGTAAATCCAATACGCCATCACGGATGGTGTAGGTTGCCGCCGATTGCAAGGCGACCAGGAATTCTTGTTCTTGAGCCATGATGCCTTCAGGTTCTGAACACAAGGCAAGGGTGGCTGACAGAGGGCCAATGTTGATATTTTCGCCATCTTCGCTCACTGGGCCGAAGTAGCGGTTACAACCAGCATTGCCTGTGATAGTGCCATCATCCAGGAACTCCATCTTGAGTACGGTGTCGATGAGTGGGCTTACCGTGCTGCCACGGCCGTTATTGTAGGAAGTAACATCCCAGGATACGTCGGTCAGCGACATCGGCTCGGCAGCGGTATACCGGACTGCTAAAGCGCCATCAGCCGTCCGCAGTTCCAATGTATCGCCTTGAAGGCTGTAGGTAGCTGCGGTACTCAGGGCAGCTAAATATGCGGTTTCTTGTTCTCCCACAGCTTCATCCATACAAGCCATCATCGTTGACATAGGCACAGCAATAGTCATGTTGGCGCCATCAATTTCATAAGACGCGCCATAGGTGTTGCAACTGGTATTACCAGAAATATTACCATCTTCATCGAAAACGGCCGTTATAGTTGTGTCGTTAATCACAGTCGTCTCACTACCTTTACCATCATTATAATGAGAGACTTGCCAAGGGATGCCTACCAGTGACGTATCTTGCTGAACCGCGTAAACAGCAAGCGGATGACCATTGGCATCATGCAACGTCAGCTTATCACCAGAGATAGCAAATGTGGCGACAGGCACCAGGTTGGCCAGATAAGCTGCTTCTTGCTGCATGGCTGGCTCAGAACACATCATCATGGTGGTAGCAATCGTCTCATTCACGTTGATACTTTCACCATCAACTTCATAGCTGGTCTTGTACTGGTTACAATCAGAGCTACCGCTTAGAGAACCATCTTCACCGAAAACGGCCGTTACGTCCGTTTCAGGCAAAACATCAACCATGTTACCATCGGCATCAGCATAAGCTTCCAAGACCCAAGCGGTGCCCGATAAAGCTGTTTCCCCTGCTGTCACGTCCGCAGCTGGGAGAGATTCTTCTTCACCAGCAGACATTTTGTTCACCTGTTCAACCAACGTGTAACGCAAAGAAGACCCATCCGCGGGCGGGTTCTCAACTGGCGTCACCCTCACTTTTAGCTCATATTCATAGCCCGGTTCAAAAGTAAAACCGTCGATACCGTTATAAAACAGCTGGTACTCTTCATCTGGGCTATATTTGATCAACATACATGTCTGTGGACCTTCCCCTTCACAATCAACGAATTCAGAGCCAACATACATGGTGACCATTTCACCGGAACCTTCTAATTCAGTTACTTTCGGTTGAGTTTCATCAATCTGTTCAACCGATTCTGGTTCTTCTGGCTGCGCCACACGACCGCCACAAGCCGCCAAAATCATCGCTCCAGCTATCAACATTATCATCAAAATACTAAACTTTTTGTTCATGTCTTCTCCTAAATAGATTCATAAAACCATTCATGTCAAATGGTTTTTAATAGTTGACATTCAAAACGCCAACCATGGCTCCAGGTTCCTCTACTCATTTTCCATTCATATAGAGGCTTGGTTTTCACAAAAAACGTGTTTATCGTTCATAGCAAGCGAAACTATGTAAATAGTAATGTGGCATCAAAATTGATCAATGATGCCACAAACGACAGGGGGCGCATCCGCTTTGTTGATTGGGTCGCGTGCACACGCCTACATGCCCCCAAAAGGTGACGCCCCCGCTAGATTACAACAGTTTTGTGGCACATGAACAAATTAACAATCAATTCCTCAAATCACCAAAGTCCGGTAAGTCGTCCTGTAAGGCAAACGGTATATTGTTGAACTTGATCTCCATTTGGGTATACTACATTAAAGTGGGGATGTGCATAAATCCCTACAAGAGGTAACTTACCAGCTGAAAAATCCGTTTCTTCCCTCATTTCACGACGGGCGCATGGCCGGGTATCTTCGTTCAATTCCAGGACATTTCCCGGTGGCCCCTAAACAGAAGATAAGTTACTTTGCTGGTATCGTTAGAGAAGAGGAAAAAGTGGTAGAACAATCGGTTCTCCCAAAAGAGATGTGACAAACACTCGGATATCATTCAGCCGATTACGCTACGGTATCGGCACCAAAATAACCATTCCTTTTCTACTGCTGACGCTATTTATTGCAGCGGCTGGCACTTTTTTGGTTACCACATTTATTACCGACTCCCTCAATGAACGTCTCACCAATAGATTAGTTGATGCCGGTCGTGTTGTCTCAAGACAATTAGTTGCCTTTGAAGAAGAGCGGCTGAATACCTTGCGCTTGATTTCCGCCACACAAGGTGTCCCGCAAGCCCTGGCTGAAAAAGATAAAGATACCTTAGAAGATCTTGTCCTACCATTGACCACGAATGAAAGTGCTGATGCCATCGAGATCGTTGATATGGAGGGCATAGAAATTTTTGGCTGGCAGCGCATCCCAGCAGCGCCTTTGTCTGAGGCTATCACCAAAAGCGGCAGTGATTTCTCTACCATCGATGGTGTCCGGTTTGCTTTAGAAGGGGTTCCAGATGCCCTAGGTGACAAAGCTGCTTTTCTAAGCCACACAGACGAAGGGGAACACATCCTGTTCACCGTAGGCCCCGTGCGGCAATCAGATGGTGAAATTGTTGGTGCCGCCATGGTTGGCACTTTCTTACATCCGATGGCCATAAAACTGACAGAGAATGCCATTGCCCGCGTGACTTTCTACGATAAGAATGGGCTTGTCATTGATACCACACTCAGCAGCAGTGATGAGACTTATCCTATCAACATTCCCCAAAACACAAATGAACTCGAAATCATTCGTGAACAATTACAAATCAGTCAAGAAAGCTATGAAATTGTGCGCACCACGGCGTCTAGAGAGACTCCAATTGCAGATGTGTCGGTTTTAGGGCAAGAATATTCATTAGCTTATGGAGATTGGCGACTGAGGAACCAATCATTTGGCTTGTTCAGTGTGGCGCTGCCGACGGACTTTGTGCCCAAAGTGCGCAACACAGGGCGCAACAGTTTCTTGCTCTTGTTCCTGGGCACGTCTCTCACCGTTTTAATCATCGGGTTGCTTTTGGCACGCAGTATCACTAAGCCTCTAAGTCAACTTGTCAATACCGCAACGGCCGTTGGCGAAGGAGATTTAAACAAACGCACCGGCATCAAGTCAAAAGATGAGATCGGCAAATTGGCAACCTCATTTGACTTAATGACAGGCAAACTATCTCAACGAAATGAGGAACTGCTCAAGCAAACCACCGAACTCGAGACCATTTTAAATAACATTACCGATGGGGTTCTCCTGTTGGACGAACACAGCCACATCATTACTGCCAATGCGGCCGCTCAAAAGTTACTTGCCGATTTATCCTACGACTTCCAAAACGAGGGTCTATTCCGGGAACTGCAAATAACCGAGCCAGACACACAAACGGCCGTTACCTTAAAATCCGCCTCCCCTCTTCTATCTGATAATCCACCAGCAGCCAAACGGTATCAAATTGGCGAGCGAACTGTGATGGCCTTAACCTCTGAGCTTGAATCAGATGAGGGTCTCCACTTAGGCACAGTCGTCGTCATGAGAGACATCACCTCAGAGATTGAATCTGAAAATCTAAAAGGCGCCTTTATTACCAATATTTCCCATGAACTGAGAACACCATTAACTGTGATCAAAGTCTATGGAGAGCTGCTGCAAAAAACAGGTAATGGGCATTTAGACGAACGCCAAATACAGTTTGTACGCAATATTAACCGCAGCACCACCCAGCTCGAAAACCACATCAATCAATTGATTAACATCTCTGAAATCGAAGCAGGCCTCACAGAAGCAGACTTCGAGCCTATTGATTTTGCGGAATTAGTGCATACATCATCTGAATATTGGCAAGATCGTTTCCAGGCAAAGGAAATCAATTTTTCTGTTCATTTGCCCGATACGCCCCTCATTGTCTTGGCCGATACAACCCAGTTAGGTTGGGCTGTTGGCAGTTTATTCAGTAATGCCCATAATTACACAGCAAATGGCGGCAAAGTATCTGTGTACGTATCGCAAATGGGTCATCAAGCCCAGCTTGAAGTTATCGATTCGGGGATTGGTATTGCCGCGTCAGATCAACCATTATTATTTAGTCGTTTCTTTCGGGCTCAAAATTCGTTAAACTATGAGACACGCGGGGTTGGCTTAGGTCTGTATATTGCCAAATCCGTTGTAACGGCACACCACGGTGAAATTAGAGTAGAAAGCGATTTAGGTAAAGGGAGTACTTTTTCGATAATACTGCCATTAGTGCACATCCATGAATAAGTTACAGAATACAGAATTGATAGATGCACTTCAAGAAACCTGACCATCCGTAAAAAGGGAAATGATTCCTAGATGGTCACTTAGCATCCACAGAAACATGAGCGAAAAGTCAGCGTCCGAAAAAACCGGGTTCAATCAGATCAGACGACACAGTGGTACCATCTTGTTTTTCCTCCTGGCCTTATTGGCAAATTTCGCTTGTGTTTTTATTGCTTTTTGGTTAGCCATATCCCTCAACCGACTAGAAAATGTCCCAGTTAGTTTATTAGCCCAAAATCAAGCGGATTATAGACCATTTCCAGCTATCGAGTTTGCCCCAATAGATAAATCGATTATTTACATGGCGACCGCTGATGCTGCCAATCTTCACCAGACACAAACTCCTTCTCAATCAAATGAAGCACCAGTGAATGAAAGCACACCTCAAGGTATCGTCCCTTTGCCCCCAACGCCCACAGCAACCCCGGCAGCCAACCGGCCACCCCTAACAAGAACACCGAACACAGCAGCAACAAAAACGGCCGTTCCCCGCAGTACCGACGAACCAGACACCGACACCCCACAACCCACACTAACCCACACCGCTACCCCATCACCCAGCAGCACCAACACCCCACGGCCATCAGTCACCCATACCTCGTCCCCGACCCGCACGCCACGCCCCACGT
>PDQY01000128.1 GCA_002746795.1 Chloroflexota bacterium
ATTTTTACGTGCTAAAGCACATACCACAAAGTTCGTATGCGCACTTTAGTGCGCCATTTTTACGTGCTAAAGCACGTACTACAAACTTTTGTTGCGCACTTTAGTGCGCTTTTGATACGCGCTATGCACATTTACGCAAAGCCAACGCCACCTCTTGATTGCCAACTTTCACCATTTCCATGAAAGTTGGATTAGTCAAAGTGCCAGCCACCAACGACAAAGCAAGCGTTTCATCTTGGATATAACGGGCAAAATTGCCAAATGCCGCCGCCACATCGCCTTCGGCCTGGAAAGCTAACTCGATGCGATCTGAGATTTCTAGCCCAGCATCTTTGCGCATGTTATTCACCTGGCGCACAATGTCACGAGCAAAGCCTTCTTGCACTAGCGCAGGTGTCAGCTCCGTTTCCAGGGCTACGGTGACGCCCTTATCACTGGCAACGGCCGTTCCCCCTTTACTCTCCGTCTGCACCAACACATCATCAGCGGTCAGTTTGACAGCATCACCAGCCACCATCAGCTTCACCGTCTCGCCAGCTTGCAAAGCACGCGCCACATCCGCCGGATTCAAAGCCGCCAACGCCTGCCGCACCTGCGGGAACAACTTACCAAACTTGGGTCCCAAAGCGCGGCTGTTCGGCAAGATTTTATAATCCACCAACTCACCAACTTCCGCCACCACTTCAATTTCCTTGACATTAATTTCCTCTTGCAGCACATCAGCCAGTTCCAGCAAATCAGCCATCTCCTGCTGCGTGCCCACATTCACACGTGCCTTCGCCAGCGGTTGACGCAATTTGATATCCTCAGAGCTGCGTGCCGCCCGACCCAAACCGGCCGTGACAATCGCCAGGCGCATTTTCTGCAACAGCGGTTGATCCAACGTAGCAGCATCAGCTTGCGGATAGAAGCAATGATGCACACTCTTCGGCGCAGCGGCATCCATACCAACCACCAAATTCTGGTATATTGACTCAGCGATGAACGGCACAAAGGGAGCCAACAGCTTGGCAAACTCAACTAACACATGATACAGCGTCGCATATGCCGCCTTCTTATCGCTGTCCATCTCCCCCTTCCAGAAACGACGACGCGAACGGCGCACATACCAGTTGCTCAAATCATCCAGGAGCGCTTCCAGCACTTGCGTCGCCTTTTCCGCATCATACATATCCAAAGCAGCCCGCACCGCCACTGTCGTTTCATCCAACCGCTCTACAATCCATCTATCCATCTGCGCGTGAGCCGCCACCGCAGACTGCCCCCTATCCACTGTCCACTGTCCCTGGGGAACCCAGCCATCCAACCGGGCATAGCTAGTGAAAAAGGCATACACATGCCACAGCGGGATCAGGAAACGACGGCGCGTTTCATCACCAATGTGGTAGCCAAAACGCAAGTTTTGCTCTGGCTTACTAGAGGCATACAACCAACGCATGGTATCTGCGCCCATTCTTTCAGCCGCCTCATTAAACTCGAGGGAATTGCCCCAAGATTTGTGCATCTCCCGGCCATCTTCCGCCAACAGCGTGGCATAGCCAAACAAACTCTTGAACGGCGATTTGTCACCCAAAACTGTGCTTTGTGCCAGCAAACTGTAGAACCAGTTACGGAACTGGCCGGGGAAGGACTCGCTGATCCAATCTGCCGGATACCATTTATTCCAATACTCACGGTCTTCAGTGTAATGCACCGTGCTAAAAGCGACGATACCAGCATCAAGCCAGGGGTTGCCCACATCTTTAATGCGCTCAACTGTCTCGCCACAATGGTCGCAAGCAATTTTGACTGCATCTACGTATGGACGATGGGGTGTATGCCCTTCAAACTCGTCCCAACCTTCGACAGCACGTTCCTTAAGCTCCTCTTTACTGCCCACCACAGTAAATTTGCCACATTCATGGCATTCATAGATAGGCAAAGCCAAACCGTAGTAACGCTTCTTGGAGATCATCCAGTCGTGCATATTACGCAGCCAATCCATCTCACGGTCATAACCAAAGCTGGGATACCAGTCGCTTTGATCCACGCGATCCATGATTTGATAACGGAGGCTGGCCGCTTTTTCCTCTGCGGTCACTTCTTCACGCGGTTTGTCATACAGTTCGCCCATGCTGATAAACCACTCATCTACCAGCCGATAAACCAGCTCTTCACCACAACGCCAACAATGCGGATAACGGTGAGCGTATCGCTGCTTGCGATAGTAGACACCTTTTTCGTTCAGGTTCTCGAAGATGTCTTTGGCCACGCCCATCACATCCCGTTCTGAGAGCCAATCAAAGCCCTCAACGTAAACGCCATTTTCATCCAACGGCGCGATGACGGGCAGATCAAATTCCTTGCCCAGACCAAAGTCCTCAGCACCACAGCCAGGCGCAATGTGAACGATGCCGGTTCCTTCCTCAGAGCCAACCTCTTTCCAAGGGATGACACGGTGCGTGTACTCTTTTTCATCAAACGCCTTTTTCACTGCTGGCAGTTCATCGAAGGGACCGCTATATTCCCAGCCGATTAGCTCTTCACCTTTGAGTTTGCCTACAATCTCATTGTTCTTGCCGATAAGGCTATTGTTGACAGCTCCTTCGGCGAGGTAGTAGGTCCAGCCATCGGTCGCTTTTACTATGACGTAATCCAGTTCAGGACCCACAGCAGCCGCCACGTTGCTGGTCAGGGTCCAGGGAGTGGTCGTCCAGACCAGGAGCGCTTCTTGTTCGCGTCCTAGCAAGGGGAATTTGATAAAGACAGAATCATGGGTCACCTCGTGGTAACCGTCGGTGACGATTTCATGTTGGCTAATGCCAGTGCCACAGCGGGCACACCAGGGCATTACGTCGCGCCCTTTGTAGAGCCAACCACGGTCGGTCACTTCTTTGAGGAAGCGCCAGATTTGGTAGTTGTTTTCATCGCTGAAGGTGAAGTAGGAGCCACCCATCTGAGGCATACCCAACTGCCCCACAACCTGCTCTACCGTGCCGGTGATGGGACCACGTGAGCCAGACACGGTGATTTGCTGGTTAGGGTCTTCGATGAGAGCCTCGCGCAGTCGTTTCAAATCATCCAGATTGTTCCAGTCCATCCAGTAACCCAGCCGTTGGGATTGGGCGGTCTGCACACCTGCATATTTGAGTACCCGCGCTTTGCACAGCTTCATGAACTCAGCCAGGCCAAACTCCTCAATGTCGCGTTTCGATTGGAAGCCAAGTTCTTTTTCAACATTGACTTCAACCCACAAGCCCTGGCAGTCGAAGCCGTTTTGCCAGCGTAAGTTCTTGCCTTGCATGGCCTGGTAACGATTGTAAAGGTCTTTGTAGGTGCGTCCCCAAGCGTGATGAACGCCCATGGGATTATTGGCGGTGATGGGACCATCCAGGAAGCTAAAGATGCCGTACTCTGCCTCAGTTTCGGCACGCAAGCGGCGCAGTTCGTTAAAAGCGTCGGTTTCTTCCCACTGTTTTAGGACTTCGTGTTCCATTTCAACGAAGTTGGGTTTGTTTGATACATCTTTAAATGTCATTCTTTTCTCCATCGTTTGTTATGGGATATTGTTTGTTTTAGCGAAACGATTTTGGATTCTCGTTTGCCCTTTTATGTCGTTTATCTTTATGCCGCTTAGGAGCGGAGATTAAATCAGATGACGAAGTCATTTCCTTACTGTTCTTTGAAAGTGACGATGCCATACGGCATTGCATCTCATCGTCAGTCTTGATGGTGTCATGTACGCTCATGTTCACATATCTATCAGTGGTAGTTGATATATTGCCTAGCAACGGCCGTTAAGCCATCATCTCGTTCCATCCCCAGCGGCCAGCCAGTATCTGCAGCACGCATGATGATACGCCAATGACCATCCCCCCATGACAATCGCCAGCGGGAATATTGGTGCGTTTTGCCTGCCGCTTCCATCTCCATACCCGCCGTGCTAAGGGGCAGATAGTTGAGGTTAGCCACCTCTTGCACAGCCAGCGTATCTTCATCGCCAACCTGGCCATTGAGGGTAACGCCCTGCCCGGAGTCTGGTTTTGCTGAATGGTGCCGCGATGTCGAAACGGCCGTTTTCATACCGCCATTCACAAAGTTCAACCCTGCCACCGACGGAAACCAAAAGCGATACCTGTGGGGCAATGTTAAAACTTGCTCAGATTCCTTGCCATTAACCGTGCGCGTGGCTAAAACAGAATCACGCTCCAAAATCACACTACCTGTTACCTGCAAGCCACCGCTCACATTTGTCCAAAAACGATACTGCAACCGTTCAACCTGTGTCTGTGCATTGAGCAGCGCATGATACAGATAAGTATGTCCAGAAACAGCATCACGGGCATCCAAATCCACCCGCAAAAAGCGATACCCTGCTGCCGCATCCGTTAGGCGCCACTTTTCCACAGCACCCGTCGGCTGACCATCCCTCTCATAACGGTACTCACCCGCCATGATCGGCTTCTCGTAGGGTTGCTCTTGAATGATAAATCTCATTTTTTCCACCACAGCTCAAGCAAGTTCAACATAAAGTCACTTGTTAATTTTGGTGCGCATCAAGTCTGGAGCTTTGACTAAAAATAAAAAACGCCTCCATCCCTTTGGCACAAAGGCCATATGGGACGAAGGCGTCAAATCTTCGCGGTACCACCCAAATTCCTGGTTTTCACCAGACCCTTAATCGACAACGGCTAAAATCGCTTATTATCGCAAACCCGGTAACGTGGGCTGAATCCGTCTGAGCCTACTTAATTCAGTGCCACCATCTACTGATCACTATTCACGGATCACGGTTCACCAAACGTTCAGTCAGCAACTCCAGAGTGATTTTCATTGAATCCTTTGTGCCTGTCTTCCACCAATTACAGACTCGCTTGTCCAATCAGAATCAATTACTCGTCTCCATCAAAGCATTTTTATGATAGAATTGGTGCAGATTATGCCAAACCGTAAGTTAAATGTCAACATACTCACTCTAGGATAAAAATGTAGACAACATTTTGCCCTTGTGTTACTCTTTAGGGGCATCTGGTACAAAGAGAATTTTAAACCTCCTTTGTGAATATGGCTGAGGAATACATAATGGAAGAAGATCGCAAAAAGGTAGTTTGTATTGAAGACGAACTGGAAATGATCGAGCTTGTGAAGCTCATTTTAGGACGCAACAAGTTTGATGTAACCGGTGCTGTTGGCGGTCATGAAGGCCTACAAAAGATTAGTGAAATTAAACCTGACCTCGTTTTACTTGACCTGATGATGCCAGAAATGGACGGGTGGGAAGTTTATCAAAAAATGAAAGCATCCGAAGAGATGCGCGACATCCCCGTCATTGTCGTCACCGCTAAAGCACAAAGTATTGACCGAGTTTTAGGGTTACACATCGCCCGAGTGGATGATTACATTACCAAGCCATTCGGACCTCAGGAGTTACTGGACAGTGTGGAGCGCGTCATCCGCAGCCACTCAACAGAACGAGCCTGAAAAGTCAAGATTGACATCACACTAAAAGCCCGTCTACACGATGGGCTTTTTTTATGCTCCCCTCCATATCTAAAACACCATATGCGCCGAGCAAGCGAGAATTGCATGTTACCGTGCCCGGCACTTGACCATTTCTCCCCCCAACCCTACAATTCCGCCATGAGCATTTGGAATCAAGTGATCGGCCATGATTGGGCTGTAGAACTCCTGTCAGGCGCCATTACCCATGCACGCATCGGCCATGCTTACCTGATTACCGGTCCTGAGCAAATCGGCAAAACAACATTAGCCCGCACGTTTGCTCAGGCCATCAATTGCCAACACGACATCATCGCAGAACGGCCGTGTGGCACCTGCCGCACCTGCAAGCTCATAGGCCAAGACAAGCACCTCGACATCAAAATCATCACACCAGAAGTAAGCGGACGCGGCAAACTGAGCCTCAAAATCGACCAGGTGCGTGCCTTACAGCAAGACCTCAACCTGTCAGCTTATGAAGCACGCTGCAAAGTTGCCATCCTCAAACGTTTTGACACTGCCACTGAAGGTGCCGCCAATGCTTTTCTGAAAACGTTAGAAGAGCCGCCCAACCATGTCATTTTAATGCTTACGGCTAAAGATCCAGACACCCTGTTAGCCACCATCAACTCTCGCTGCCGCCACATCGGACTACGGCCGTTATCCACCAGACTTATCGAATCTTCATTGCAATCCAGATGGCAGCTGCCAGAAGACAAAGCTGAGCTGCT
>PDQY01000003.1 GCA_002746795.1 Chloroflexota bacterium
TTCGTCCAGGGTAAAACGGCCGTTTCCATCCCCATCAAAACGCACTTCAAAATGGAGTTGAACACCTGCCCCCCAGCCACTGTTGCCCATCGTCCCCAGGCGGGTGCCCGCAGACACAGCCTCGCCCATACGGCTCTCAGTTTCGGCAAGGTATGAATCGGGCTGCAAATGCCAATAAATAGTCTGGAAATCACCAATGTCTGCCACCGTGTGCATCAATTTGACATAATACGCCCCTGATTCTTCATCAATACCGACATCTTGAATGAAACCATCCGCCGCTGCGAGAACGGCCGTTGTCGCTGGTCGCAAGTTTTCAGGGGCAAAATCGTAGCCAGGGTGCCCACTGAAACGATCCTGAGCGTTAAGCTGCCCCGTAAACAACAAAATATGGCCGCCAATCAACGGTTCAACCGGTTCCCGCCCCCACCCAGGCGCAGGATACAGGGGATACAAATGGTCAAAAAAGCCGTTGATTCTGCCCCCAGCTTGTGTGCGCTGGAGCGCCTGCCGGAAATCAGCCGCCCCCTCTCCATACGCAAAGGGCAGGTTTAAAAAGGGAACTTGCCGATACGCTGCCTGTTCAGGCGAAACGGTCGTCATGGTCAGCTCTGGGCAGGCAGCAATCGTCACCTCACCAGGCATGGGCACACCCACCGCAGGCATCTCATCAACCGCATCGCGCCCCCCAGAAAACCACCAACCCGAAAAGATCACCAGGCCACACAAAAGCAGCAGCAGCAAAACCACAATCGCCACCACCAAAGGTTTGCGCCAGGTTGGGTCATGGGGCGTGAGTTTTTCGTATACCGCAACTGGTGACGCTTCCACTTCCACAGCATCTGGCGTCTGCGCCAGCGCCACACGGGGCGGGGCGTATTGAAAAACTGTGTTACCCAGCTGCACAGATTGCCCAGGCTGAATCTGAACCAGTTGATAAGGCGGCACTAACTCCCCATTCACATAGGTGCCATTGGTCGCATCTAAATCTTCCAACCAGACACCATCTGATTTCACGGTGACACGCAAATGCAACTTTGAAACGAGGTCATCCTGCAAACGCACCGTCGCCTGGCGAGAACGACCCAACACCACCTCAGAAACAGTCAATTCAACAACGGCCGTTTCGTTGCCAGGCATATGGAGCGTGAGCGTACCGTAAGATGTCGTCATGGCAAATTAAGGTGTCAGATGGGTGGTATCATAGCCAGAAAAGGTAAAACGGCCATTTTCAGCCACAGTCGTTTTCAAAATAGCACAATTCGGCATATGCACAGACCAGATAAAATGGCGGTAACGCTCCATCATTTCTGGCGTAGGTTCACTGTGCCCCACAATGTTGACATGCAGCAGCGCCCGCAAAAATAATCCATGACTAAACACCACAATAAACTGAGCGGGATGTTGAGCCAGTCTCATTTTCAGCGCCTCCACCCGAGCCATCAATTCAGCAAAAGACTCGCCCTCCCCGCGATGCTTCACCTGTGGCTCGTTCTCCTCCCAATACACCTTCGCCACCCCCCAACGCTCTGCACCTGTGGTCTCCTTGTATTCCAAAGGATGCAGATAGGTAAACTCATGAACCGGCCAGGTTTCCACCGGCGTGTCAGGGAACTTTTCGATAAGGGGAACGGCCGTTTGCCGTGCCCGTAGGTAAGAAGAAACCACAATCAAGTCAGGCGGCGTCTCAATCTGAGGCACAACCAACTCAGCTTCATCACGCCCCAAAGGCGTCAACGCCGACTGCGCTGGATGCGTCGTTCTCAGATTGGCGTTAGACTCACTTTCACCATGTCGAATAAACCAGACAACTGGCATGCTATCTCATTTCCTTACTCATTGTTCGTCAGGCTCCAGTGAGCAGCTCCCACACACAACCTGACGGACGATACCGACTGCCAGTTTACCAAAACAACAAAAATTTGGGAAATGAAACCCCAGCATCCGACACCTGCCCCCACCCTCAGCAAAAATGTTGATGATTCCCGACGATTGCCGTATGATCCCACTGTTGTGCAGCCATTCCGCACAACATCTGCTCTTCCCACTCACCCGGTGATTTGGATAGCAGATAGTTAGGAGAAACGCAGTTTATGGAAAATACCAAGTCGTTTACATCCTTGGCCGAACTTCGCAGCCATCACCGTAAACTACTAGAGCGCCGGGGCAAAGACGGAAAATCAACAAAGTTTCTAAACGACGTAGAAACCTTCGTGCAGCGCGGCACAGCTACCGGCATCATACTTGATACCAGAAGTGATCGGTGGCAAGCACAAAACCTCATTGATTATTGGTCAAATGAGCTATACCACGCCCGCCGTAAAGCTCCAGAAACGTCACTGTTACCCTATGATGCTTCTCAAGCCCCAGAGCTTGATGATTCCTTATGCCCTTACCTCGGTCTACGAACCTTCGGCTATTCTCAACACTCCATCTTCTTCGGTCGTAACCATATCATTGAAGAAATGATAGAAAGATTAAAGTACAGTCGTTTCCTGGCTCTTGTAGGGCCATCAGGCAGTGGCAAATCATCTGTAGCGCAAGCTGGCCTCATTCCTAGACTGCAAGACGGCGCACTGCATGGCAGCAAGTCATGGCGCTACTATCCTCCCGTTATTCCTGGCGCCGATCCCCAAGCCAGCCTCGCCCACACCCTCAAGCCCAAAGACGTTGACACCCAAGAATGGTTAGAATCTGTCAAAACAAACAGTGAAAAAGATTCCACTTACTTGGTCAACTTGATCCATGAAGGAGGGTCAGAACCTGCAGTTTTAGTGATCGACCAGTTTGAAGAACTGTTTACCGTTTGCCATGATGAACAAAAACAAAGGGCATTCATCCTCACCTTGCTGAACCTCATTCAAATGCCCAATATCCGCCATACCGTCATCATTACCATGCGGGCTGATTTAGAGAGCCAACTAGTGCAGATTCCCGCACTCCAGTCGGAATATGAAAAAGCACAAATTCGTGTGCCCGCCATGAAAGCCAATGAAATGCGCGAAGTCATCGAGAAACCGGCTGAGCTAGTTGGCCTGCGCTTTGAAGATAATCTTGTCGATGAGATGATTGGTGAAGTGCTGGGTAAAGCAGCCGCCTTGCCCCTCCTTCAATTCACGCTGCTCAAACTGTGGGAATCTCGAGATCACAACCGTGTCACCTGGGAAGCGTATCGCAAAATTGGCGGCGGTCAGGGCGCCTTGGCAAACAGCGCCGATGCCTTTTACAACAATTTGCCCGGTCTCGAAAAAGAAACTGCCAAAAAGATACTGTTGGGCATTGTACGCCCCACAGTTGAGCGGAGAATATCTTCTGATCGCATCTTAAACAAGAAGATTCACCAGGATTTAGATATACCAGACGACCTATTTGAAGCAGTGTCTACAAAGCTGGAGGAAGCCCGGTTAATTCGTTACATTCCCGGCACTACCTCTGAAAGTGATCAAATGGGATTGGCTCACGAAGCCTTAGCACGCATTTGGCCTCGGTTTGTAGGCTGGATTGAGGAATCTCGTGTGGCGCAGCGTCAGCGTCTGCGTTTAGCCACCACAGCGGATCAGTGGCAAGCATTGAGCCGACCAGATTCGCTGCTCTTGCGCGGCTTACTCCTGGAAGAAGCACTGCAATACGAAGATTTAACAGCCTTAGAGCAAGCGTTTATCGATGCCAGCGCCACCGCCGTTCACAAAGAAGAGCTAGAGAAAGAGGCGATACGACAACGAGAGCTGAAACAAGCGCAAATATTAGCAGAAACAGAAAGAGAGCGAGCCGAAGAAAGTGTGCGTTCAGCTGCTCGCCTGGCTCGTTTAGCGGCCGCCATGATGGTCATCTTTTTGTTGGCTGTGATCGCAGCTTTCTGGGCAGCACGTAATGGAGCCATCGCTCGCCAAAACGAGTTAACCGCCGCCAATAATGCCCGCATCGCTGAAGAATTACGCCTTGAAGCGGAACAAAGCGCAGCAACGGCCGTTGCCGCTCAAGATGCTGCCCTCGCCGATGCTGATCTACGAGCTACAGCCGAAGCAGAAGCTCAGGAACAACGAGATGTCGCTGAACAAAATGCCACCGAAGCAGACTACGCCCGCGCCACCGCTGTCGCCAGTGCCGCTGAGGCTGAGGCGATTGCACGTCTGGCAACGGCTCGTGAATTGGCTGTCGCTGGCCTAGACCAACTCAACAGCGACCCGCAGCTTGGCTTGCTGCTGGCTATCGAGTCTGTCAATCGTACCTTGCCCACCGACAATATGGTGGCGGCCGAAGCAGAAGAAGCGCTCTATCGCGCCTTGCAGACCTCTCAATTGCAAATGACCTTGTCGGGTCATTCAGATTGGCTCAATGACGTAGCCATCAGCGAAGACGGCCGTTTTCTAGCCACAACCGGGTACGACAACAGCGTCAAACTGTGGGATGCCGATACAGGTCAAGAATTAAGGACATTCAACGATCACAGCCGTGTGGTCAATGGTATCGCTTTTAGCCCGAATGGTGAACGGCTGGCCTCTGTCAGCGACGATGGCTTTGTCGTGGTCAACAACCTCGTGACCGGGGAACGCCTTGCCGTTATGAACGGCCAGAATGGACCCATTCGCGCTGTCGTCTTTCATCCAGACAGCATCCACCTGGCAGCGGCCAATAGGGATGGTACGGTGCGCATATGGAACACTGACAGCCGACGCTCAATCTACCGCCTTTTTGGTCATAACGCACCTGTCCAAGATGTAGATTTCAATGGGGATGGCAGCTATTTAGCCAGTGCCAGTGAAGACGGTCGGGCTATCATCTGGGATATGGAAATCGGCACTCCCGTTTACTCTGTGGCACCTGACGCTGAACCGAATGCCAACATCATCGTCAACAGTGTTGCTTTTAGCCCGGACGGAAGCCGAATCATCACTGCGCACGACGATGGCCTCAGCCGAGTTTGGGATTTTGAAAATGAAGGGCTGCTGTTTAATCTCATTGGTCATGCGAGTGCCGTATCGGATGCTGCCTACAGCCCCGATGGCCTTTTGATGGCAACGAGCAGCGGGGATGGCACGATTAAGGTTTGGGATGCCGAAACGGGCAAAACGCTCTACACACTTTCAGGACATAATGGCCCAGTAACGGCCGTTACCTTCAGTCCAGATAGCGCCCGCATTGCAACTGCCAGCCAGGACACAACCGCCAAGCTGTGGAACTCTGAAGCGGGTCTGGATGTTTTGATCTTGTCGGGCCACCGGCAGCCGATAAACAGCGTGGCGTTTAATCATGATGGCAGCCTCGTCATCACCGCCAGCGATGACTATACCACCAAAATATGGGATTCTGTTTCGGGGGATGAGTTGGTTACCTTGGGTACGCACAGCCAATCAGTCAACAGCGCGGCCTTTAGTCCTGATGGGCAACTGGTAGCCACAGCCAATGAAGATTTTAATGTGCGTTTATGGGATTTAGTAGAAGGCACCATTCGCCTGCCAATTTTGCCTCACGACGCTCCTGTGAACTGGGTTGCCTTTGATTATGACGGAGCTAAACTAGTCACGGCCAGCGATGATGGCAGTGTAAAACAGTGGAGTACGCTTTCTGGTGATTTATTGGAGACCTTTGTCCACGAAACGGCCGTTAACATGGCCATCTACTCACCTGATCAAAAATGGCTGGCTATCGCTGATGCCACAGGCAGCGCCATCATTTTAGATGCAGTTACAGGCGAAGAAATCACGCGCTTAAGCGGCCATGAAGGACCAGTCAACCACGTCACATTCAGCAAAGATGGCCGGCGTTTAGCCACAGCTGGCGGCGACGGCACAGCCAAATTATGGGACATCAGCAGTGGTACAGTTTTACGCAGTTTTTCCGGCCATACCGGCCCCGTTATGAGCGTGGCCATCAGCCCCAACGGCAACCGCCTGGCCACAGCCAGCGTAGATCGCACCGTAAAATTATGGAATACAGGAACAGGACAAGTCTTGCGCACCCTGCTCGGACACACAGCATCCGTCAACAGCGTCGTTTTCAGCCCTGATGGCACTCGTTTAGCCACAGCCAGCGCAGATCGCACTGCCCAAATCAACGACCTCAATCCAATATCCGATTTGTTTGAGCGGGCGATGGAGCGGATTACACGGCCGTTATCCACGGCAGAATGCGAGCAATATCTACGTGGTGAGCCTTGCCTTACCACAGCAGATTAATTCTATCCTCTCAAATTTGAATGAAACTGAATAGTCCGGCACTTACGAGTAGAATACTTGCACAGTAAACAAAAAATAGAAATTAGTATTCAGCACCATCCAGGATGACTGCTGAATACCAAAGACTAATTTTAGAATGCCGTTCTCAGGAAACTTGCAAATAAAGAAAGTACCATGCTAATGACGATGAGAATTCCCAAAACCATGATAACCTTCTCTGAAAATGTTCGTTTCCGGCGTCTGTTTTTCTTCTTTGCCATGAGATGTCAGCTCTCCTTCTAGAAATAAGTTCAATCAATCTTTGAGTATATCACAAACCGACTAAACACCCTCACCATTTCAAGCGGCTCTCATCTCTCACTTGGCTGATCTAGCAGTCGGCACCCTGACCCCAAATTGTCAGGCTGATTTACCCCATACCCACCAATATTCAGCCTCACTCCCCCATCCAACTCATCCCAACAAAGAACAGCAGCTAAATAATTTGAACAAATGTGAATAATGCCGTTCCACAACCTATTTAATCGTCAACCCGCACGGGCAAATCCACCCAGTTCAAGGCAGCAATTCTCACATTTTGCATCAGGTGCTGCTATACTTATTTCAAGGAAATTGCACAGCATCTTATTATGCACAAGCAATAAACTATCATAAAATACAACAAGTAACGCTATCGCTTTTGCTTTAAAGTAATACCCTGATTTCACGCGGTAGGAATTAAAAAAATGATGGGCATTGCTTAGAAACGTGTTGTGAAAAACACGTCGTTTTTTGAAAGGAAAGTAAATCGGTATCAGTCATGTTACATGAGTTTTCCAACCTTATTCTTGCCTTAACCATCATCATCATCGCGGCCAAACTAAGCGGCTATGTGAGTGTGCGTTTAGGCCAACCCTCTGTTTTAGGCGAACTGCTGGCTGGCATCATCCTTGGCCCCACCCTGCTCAACATGTTTAGTTGGCCTGTGTTCCATGAAGATCACCTGATTGCAGAAGTTATTACCATGATGGCCGAACTTGGCGTCATCTTGCTCATGATGTTAGCTGGCCTAGAACTGAATTTGGAAGATTTAGCCCGTTCTGGAAAAGTATCTGCCATATCTGGCACCTTGGGTGTCTTCGTTCCACTGATATTAGGAGCAGGCGCCGCTCTTTTATTTGGCATGGAAATGGACAGCGCCATTTTCATTGGCCTCACACTTTCTGCAACCAGTGTCAGCATCTCGGCTCAAACACTTTTAGAATTAAACGTTTTGCGCAGTCGGGTTGGGCTTACCATGTTAGGAGCGGCAGTTTTTGATGATATTCTGGTCATCCTGGCGCTCTCCCTTTCAGTGATTATATTAAGTGACGCTGGAGGCGGCATAGCCAGCATTGTTGTGACCTTGTTAAAGATGATAACCTACATAATCCTGGCAACAGGGATCGGTCTTTATCTCGTGCCGCCCTTTATCGCCTGGATTGAAAGATTACCCATTAGCCAAGGTCTAGTTGCCTTTTCGTTTGTTTTATGTTTACTTTATGCTTGGGCAGCTGAAGTCATTGGTGGCATGGCCACCATCACCGGTGCATTTCTCCTTGGCTTGTTTTTAGCCCGTCTCCCCTTCAAGCACCGTATTGAACAAGGCATTATTGCCCTATCCTACGGTTTCTTCGTCCCCATTTTCTTTGTCAACATAGGGCTGACAGTCAACATGCGTGCCATCAGCGGCACTACCTGGATTCTAGCCATTCTCATTACAATCATCGCTATCGTTAGCAAAATTTTGGGCAGTGGTTTAGGGGCAAAACTAGGCGGCTATACCAATCTTGAATCACTACAGCTCGGGATTGGCATGGTTTCCCGCGGCGAGGTGGGGTTGATCGTCGCCTCTTTAGCTTTGGCAGAGGGCTTCCTTTCACCTGAAATGTTTTCTGTCGTTGTATTTATGGTCATCATGGCAACGCTGGTGACGCCGCCTATGCTTCGGGTGGCCTTCGCCTGGCAGCCTAAAAAGCCAGAAACAGCATAAGTTCAAAAAGGGAGAGTGATAACAATGCATCAGATGGTTTTACTTGTTCTTGACGATGTGAACAACTGCACGCCAGTCTTAGACGCCTGGGAAGCAACAGGGGTCTCTGGTATCACTATTTTAGACAGCACAGGGATGGGGCGGGTTCGCGCCGCTAGCAGCTATCGGGATGATTTCCCGCTTATGCCCAGTATCAGCAACCTCATGAAATCTCGAGAGGAACGTCATCGCACCATATTTACTGTTGTTGATACTGATGAAATGGTGGATAAACTAGTCCAGGTCACCCAAGAGATTACAGGCAGTTTAGAAGCACCCAATAAAGGGGTGATTTTTGTTTTGCCCGTGTCAAGGGCCATAGGATTACACAGAGAGTGAGTGCCAAAGTGGATCATCTTTTCAGGAATTTCCTGAACTATCTCGATGAAACCAATCATTTTCCATTTCTGTAACACATCTGAAGCAAACAGACTAAACAGGCCAAAGAGGTCATTAAGATGGGCGCGGACGGACTCGAACCGCCGACCTCACGGATGTGAACCGTGCGCTCTAACCAGCTGAGCTACGCGCCCTTAGAGCGGCAAGAATTATAACATTCAGCCTCTTTGCCAGCAAACTAATTGCCCTATTTTGTTTAATCTCAGGTATAATTTTATTAGTCAAATAGCAGGTTTTCACACAAGGATTGATTCATGAAAGCATTTGTAACAGGTGGTTCTGGATTTATTGGCAAGCAAGTTATCAAAAAATTGCTCGAGCGCAACTATGAAGTCGTTGCCAGCGCACGCTCACCTGAAAGCACGGCCGTTTTGGAGGCATTAGGCTGTACCGTTGTCCCTGGCGATATTACTGACATCGATTCCATGCGCACTGGCATGGCAGGCAGTGACGTCGTCTTCCACATCGCAGCCTGGTACAAACTCGGTAACGTGGATTGGCTGAAAGCAGAAGCCATCAATGTAGGAGGCACACGCAAAGTGCTGCGCCTGGCTTACGAACTAGGCATTCCCAAAATCATTTACACCAGCACCATTGCTGTTTTTGGGGATACGAAAGGGAAATTAGTCGATGAAACCTATTTCAAAGGGGGCCCCTTTCTCACAGAATATGATCGCACCAAATGGTTGGCGCATTACAAGGTCGCTCAACCTTTGATTGAAAAAGGGGCGCCCATCACCATCGTCATGCCCGGTGGTGTTTACGGGCCAGGCGACCATAGTAACATCGCCCACATGATGCGCATGTTTTATCGAGGCTTACCAGCGTTGACTGGCCCAGAACTCACGATCACGTATGCCCATGTCGAAGATATTGCTGAAGGTCATATCCTGGCCGCCGAAAAGGGAAAGCCTGGTGAAAGCTATATCCTGGCTGGCCCCGCCATTTCCTTAGGTGAAATGGTTGATTTTTGGGGACATCTAACGGGCAAGCCGGCACCGCTGGTACGGATTCCCGCCAGTTTCTTACAGCCATTCGCCTCTTCCGTTGGCGCACTCAGCAAAATTCTGCCTCTCCCTGAAGTTTTTAGCGAAGATTCAATTAAGATCTTGGGGGCGACTTACATCGCTCAGGCAAATAAAGCCAAAACCGAATTAGGGTGGCAAACAAGACCCTTGCGAGCTGGCATGATTGAAACTTTTGAGTGGATCAAAGAGACAGAACCTGAGAGGGCTTCGCAACTAAGCCGGGAAAAACAGTTGGCAGGATTCGCCATTATCGGGGCAGTATTGCTGCTGTTTACCTGGCTTTTAGGACGCCGGCGACAATAGACGGGAGCGGAGCGCAACTAAAAATTGAGCCGCAAATTAACGCAGATTCTCTAGCTTTTTAGGTTCTGAGCGTGACATCGCCAGCAGCAATAAGATGAAGTGAGCCATCATCGGCGCTTAGTTTGAGCTGCCCCCAATCATCGACGCCTACAGCCACGCCTGACAAGGTTTTGTCAGCTTGTTTCACGGTGACCTGCCGCCCAATGGTCACCAGGCGTTTCTCCCAAGCAGAAACAGGTGATTGACCAGCAACGGCCGTTTCGTACCAAGATTCCACGCCAGCCAAAAACGACACAAGCAACGCACACCGCTCAACACGTTGCCCCCCAGCAACCAGAACACTCGTCACCGGCGTCCTGCCCTCTGGCAGTTGCGCAGCAGTCATATTGACATTAAGTCCCATGCCCAGAACCGCATACTGCAAACGGCCGTTTTGCGCCACATTGCCTTCCACCAACACCCCACCTAGTTTATGCCACACACCATCTAGCTCAAGGCCTACATCATTGGGCCACTTCAATGATATAGACAAGTTAGTCAAAGATTCAATGGCCTCCGCTGCCGCCAATCCGGCAATCATCGTAAGCCACAACGATTGACAGACTGGCCATTGTGGGCGTAAAAGCAGCGACAGCATCAAGGAAGTGCCAGGCAAAGCCTCCCACCGCCTGCCCAAACGCCCCCTTCCCCGACTTTGATAATCTGCTACCAATACCGCGCCCTCAGGTAGCGCGGCCTCATCCAATTCTGCCGCTCGCTTTTTCAACACATCATTCGTCGATGTAACCGTCTCCACATATTCATAAGTGCGTCCCACCCAAAGCGTCGCTAGATTCCGGGAAACGGCCGTTATGGCTAAATCATCCATTTTCATTACCTTTTTTCATAAAAAACGTTAACATTATACAAATTTAAGGCAGGTAAAATAAGGGGAATATTGACAGGTATCGGTCATCGCCTATAATTGAAGTATCATAGGAGTTCAGTACTACTTCAATTGATAATAACTTGGTTTTGCTCCAAAACAAATCATACAAATTAAAACCTGACAAAACCTAAGTCCAACGCTATATATTTTAAACTCAACGACAAATCCTAATCACCAATCTTTTGCTTTCGGAATTAGGTTCAACCCAAAGAATTTTGGTAACAATTCACCGAAACCGATACAAAAAAAGAGTAATGGAATATGAATTCTGAATCAGCACGAGGAAATAATAATTCACAAAATGTAGATAATTCTTTCTGGGCAGCACTTTTTGCAGAAGAAGAATCTAATCCTGAGCCAAGATCACAGTTTGATGATTTCCCCCTTGATGACAGTTCCCTGCTAAACCCCACAGATCTCACAACAGACCCGCAATCTTTTTCACCACCAGTAGATCCGTGGTCAATTGCCCAAGAAACATACGAAGACGAAGAAACATTAACCTTGACAGTCACTGGCTTCAATAAAGGGGGCTTATTAGTCGAATGGCATAACCTCCCTGGTTTCATTCCGGCATCCCAGTTGATCAACTTCCCCCAATTTCATGTTGAAGTACAACGCAACACCGTCCTCCAAGATGCAGTTGGCACCGAATTGCAAGTTAAAATCATCGAAGTAAATCCCCGCTTAAACCGCCTCATTCTTTCTGAACGAGCGGCGCAGGTAGACTCTGGGCAGCGAGAGCTTGTCCTGGCGAGCATTCGCCCAGGCGATACCGTCACCGGTACCGTCACCAACCTGACCGACTTTGGGGCATTTGTCGATTTAGGCGGCGTCGAAGGCTTAATCCACATTTCAGAACTGTCATGGAGCCGGGTCATTCATCCCAGCAAAATTCTGCAACCTGATGAGCTTGTAGAAGTTCTCGTTCTGGACATCGACCAAGAAAAAGAGCGCGTCGCCCTCAGCCTGAAACAAATGCATTCCGACCCCTGGAAAACTGCGGAAGATCGTTATTACCAGGGTCAAATCGTAGAAGGCACTATTTCCAATATCGTCAATTATGGCGCTTTTGTGCTGCTAGAACGGGAACTGGAAGGCTTGGTTCACATTTCTGAACTAGCCGAAGGCGACTTCCTCCACCCACGCAATGTGGTCACCATCGGCGAACAAGTCAGAGCGAAAGTGCTCTACGTTGATGCCAAAAGCAAACGTCTGGCACTCAGTTTGCGCGGTGTGACCGCTAACGAGTAAACTACCAGTTAACGATGATCGGTAATCGGCAGTTGTGTATCAACTGCTCACCGATTACTGCTCACTGATTACCGATAACTGGACTATGGCTCGGAAAACTTCAACCCCACGCTCTAAAAAAGCAAATCCAGCTCCCCCTCCTCCTACCTGGGATGAAAAACTGATCAACAGTTTAATTCCCTGGCGCGTAGAAATGGCAGGCATCGCCTTGTTTATTTTTGCCATGATCACGCTGTTAGCGCTGCCAGATTCCTCTCAGGTAAAATGGTTGGATACCTGGGCGGGCTTTTGGCGACAGATTTTCGGGTGGGGAGCCTATCCATTATTTTTCATTTTGGCGCTCGTGGGCTTGTTGATTGCGTTACGGAAAGTAAAACGGCCGTTATCCACCCATATCCGCACCTCCCAAATTGTTGGCCTTGAACTCATCTTATTAGCCTTATTGCCCATCAGCCACATCATCACCGGCGCAAACAGGGCAGATGCTTACCTCGGGTTAGGAGGTGGCCTGGTTGGTTGGGCACTGTCCGAGCCACTGTTAGCATTCATAGGAGCCCCCCTCACCTGGCTGTTTTACCTTGCCTGCCTCCTGTGGGGATTAGCCCTCACCACAAAATTTAGCTGGGTGAATCTACTCGAAGCACTCAATGCCATCTCAATTCGCCTGCGCCGCACCGGAGAACGCCTCGCTCCGCTCGACCCCCCTGCCCCAGCCCCACAGCCAGTTCTCAAAGTAGACACAGCCACACCAACTCCAATCCCCCCACCGCAAAACAATCAGTCGCCTGCCGATGAACTCATCATCATCGACGATAGCGCCGACTATGCATCGGAACCAGGATTACGCCGCCGTAACAAACGTCTGCCCCCCGTCGATATTCTCGATGAAGGACGCACCACCCCCATGTCCAAAGAAGAAATCGACGAAAAAACTCGCATCATCGAGCAAACCCTGGCCGATTTCCATATTCCCGCCAAAGTCATCGAAATTCAACGTGGACCGGCCATTACCCAGTTTGGCGTTGAGCCAGGTTACATCATCAAAACAGGTCCTGATGGCGAAGTCAAAGAACAAAAAGTGCGCATCAACCAAATCGCCTCTCTGCGCCCAGACTTAGCGATGGCCCTGGCCGTGACACGCCTCCGCATCGAAGCACCTGTGCCAGGGCGCGGTGTCGTCGGCATAGAAGTGCCCAACAACGACATCAGCATCGTGCGCTTACGAGCCATCATGGAGTCTGATGCTTTCGCCAAAATTAAAAGCCCGCTGGGCGTCGCTCTGGGTCAAGGCGTCTCCGGGAAACCCATCGCCATCGACTTAGCCAAACTCCCCCACCTGCTCATTGCTGGTACCACAGGTTCTGGTAAGTCGGTGTTAATGAATGCGCTCATCTCCTGCCTCGTTTTCAACAATCCCCCCGAACGCCTCAATCTCATCATGATTGATCCGAAAAAGGTAGAACTCATTCGCTTTAACGGGCTGCCCCACCTCATCGGCACCGTGGAAATAGAAGCAGATCGCGCTGTGGGCGTGCTGCGTTGGCTCACGGCAGAAATGGATCGCCGTTATGAGTTATTTACGCAAGTCGGATCCCGTAATCTCAACGGCTACAATCGCAAAATTGCTCGGCACAAAAATATGAAAAAGCTGCCGTATCTGGCGGTATTCATCGACGAGTTAGCAGATCTGATGCACATTTATCCCGGTGACGTGGAGCGCACCCTTTGCCGCCTGGCCCAAATGGCGAGAGCCACAGGCATTCACCTAGTCGTAGCCACACAACGGCCGTCTACCGATGTCATCACAGGTCTAATCAAAGCAAACTTCCCCGCTCGGCTGTCATTCTCCGTCGCCTCGGGCATGGATTCACGTGTCATTTTAGATTCTGTGGGAGCCGAACAGCTCTTGGGCAAAGGTGATATGCTCTTTCAAGCTCCTGACGCCGCCGCGCCAGTGCGGGCACAAGGTGTCTTTCTGAACGACAATGAAATTGAACGCATCGTGCAATATTGGCAAAATGCCTTAACCGACTTTGAGCCAATCCCCACACCATGGGACACGCTCATTGCCAAACATGCCCTGCTAGATGAAACAGATCAACTGCTTGAACAAGCCATCGAAATCGCGCAAAAACAAGACACAATTTCCACCTCACTGCTGCAGCGGCGGTTGCGCGTCGGTTTCCCCCGTGCCGCTCGCATCATGGAACACCTCTACGAAATGGGTCTCGTCGAAGACCCCAAGGCGGGCGGAAAAACCCGTAAAAGCTACGTCAAGCAAACAGAAGAAGATCCATTCAAGAATCTGCTCAACCCAGACAATTCAGAATAAATCCAAAAGACACAAACAAGCTCAAAGCAACCCGTATGCTATCCACCAACCAGCACTCGCACCACCGTCGGTAAGGCTGCCTGCTGGGTGATCTCAAACAAGATATTGGGCATTAAGCCAAACCAGATGGTGAGCACAGCCAGCACCACCACGCTCCATTTCAAGACCGGATGAGTGGCAACCTGCACATCACCATCGAACATGAACATGAAGTAGATGACACGCAGGTAGTAGTAAGCAGAGATAACGGCCGTTACCACCCCCACAATCGCCAACCACACCATACCCGCATCCACAGCCGCTCGGAAAATGTAAAACTTAGCCACAAAACCAGCCGTCGGCGGGATACCAGCCAGCGAGAGCAAGAACACCGACATCGCCAGCGCCCAGCCCGGACTGCGTTTGAACAACCCCTTATAATCCTCAAGCAGCACACCTTCACCCTGTTTTCTTTCCAGAGCAATGACAACAGCAAAGGCACCCAAGTTGCTGAATAGGTAAACAAACAAGTAGAACAGCACCGAACTGACCCCATCCTGGCTGTTCAGCACCGTAGCCAGCGCAATCAGGACGTAACCAGCATGGGCGATACTGGAGTATGCCAGCAGACGTTTGATATTCTGCTGCGCAATTGCCACCACGTTCCCCACGATCAGCGTCAGGGTTGCCAAAATCGCCATAGCCCCAATCCAACCATCGCCCAGGTTGGGGAAAGCAACCAGGAAAATGCGCAGCAAGGCCGCAAAACCAGCCACCTTCGAACCGACAGACATGAAAGCAACCGTAGCTGTGGGAGCTCCTTCATACACGTCAGGCGTCCACATGTGGAACGGAGCGGCAGCCACTTTAAAAGCCAACCCCACCAGAATGAAAGCCACAGCGCCGGTGGCAAAGACGCCTTCACCAGAAATGCTTTCCATCACCAAAGGCAAAGAAGTCGTGCCAGTAGCGCCATAGGTCAGGGCAATACCAAAAACAAAGATGGCAGAGGAAAAGGCACCAAGCAAGAAATATTTCATCGCCGACTCTTCTGAATCTTCGCGCGGCCAGGCAAAGCCAGACATAATGTACAGGGGAATGGAAAGCAGTTCCAACGCCAAGAAAATGAGAATCAAGTCATTGGCCATGCCCATGAGCATCATGCCACTGAGCGAAAACAGCATCAGCATGTAATACTCAGGCCGTTCCAGCCCATTCTCGCGCATGAAATTAGTGGAGATCAAGATGGCAAAGATGCCGGTAAGCAGCAAGGTACCGTTAACAAACAGGGCAAAGTTATCCAGAACCACCATCGGATGACCATCCAGCAAGAAAGTCTCGCCGCCGTTATTCCACTGCATCAGGGTCACGATGAGGGCAGCCACCATCCCGACCAGCGTCAGCCCGGTAGCCCACTGTTTCTTCTCATCGGAAACAAACAGGTCAATCACCATGAGCAAAATCGCCCACCCTGCCACAATGATAAAAGGTGCTAGCACATATAAATTAATTTCCGGTGCTTCAAACATAGTTCAACCTTTCTACTTGTCAATTGCTCATTGTTTCCAAAGCCAAGCAAATGACGTTGATTATCAAGTATCTCATTTAACCATTGACAATTGAGAGTTTACAATTGACAACTCATGCTTTCTTCCGAATCCACACGCGGTTGGTGTGGAACGTACTCTGCCCAGCCATATCGCCGAGGGCATCGGGCGTAGTCCAGTTCACGTTGCGGCCACCATCAAGTTTGCTCCAGCGACCCTTGGGCGAGGCGGCAACGCCGGGGCGCACAACATCGGTGACCACCGCTTTCAATTCACACCAACCACGGCCGTTTTCCACCACCACTTGATCGCCATCCTCAATTTTCCGCATTTGCGCATCATCAGGATGGATCTCAATGAACGGGTCACCTTCCCGCTGAAGCAAGTTAGGCTGATTGGCAAAGCTGCTCGTCACAAAATGGTGAGCCGCAACAGTGATAAGATTCAAAGCCAGTTCAGGCTCAAACGGCTCCGTTAACGCGGGCTGCTCATCGATGGCAGCTGTGTACCCGGGCAGCGGGGGCAGCCCCCGGTCAGCCATCGCCTGACTAAACAGCTCAACCTTGCCGCTAGGCGTTGGGAAATGTCCATCGGCAAAGGGCACAGCCGGTTCACATTCCAGCGTGATGGTGTGTTCAGTTTTTAAGCGTTCGAGGGTAACATCTTGCAAAGTTGGATGGGTAACGGCCGTTGCCGTCAACACCTCCGCTATCACTTCATCCGCCTCTTGCTGCAACCAGGGGTCTTGAAACCCCATCTCTGCTGCCAGTAAGCGCATCACATCCCAATTGCTCTTGCATTCAGCCAGCGGCGGGATCGCCTGCGCATTGTAAACGAGATTTGTATGACCATACGGCTTGTGCAGATCCACATGTTCCAACTGTGACGTGGCGGGCAGCACAATGTCTGCTAAATCCGCTGTGTCCGTCATGAACAACTCATGAACCACCGTGAACAGGTCTTCGCGCTTCATGCCCGCCACCACCTGCCTGGCGTTCGGCGCAACTGCCGCCGGATTCGAGCCGTAGACAAACAATGATTTAACGGGCGGGTCAGCCACCTCACCTAAGAGCGCCGCGCCCAACCGATTCATGTTAACCAAGCGAGCAGGTGGTGGGCATTCAGCCGTTTTCTTCACCGCTTCGCTGTCCCAATTCACATAGCCGCTAGCCGAATAAGCGAGACCGCCACCCAGGGTGCCATACTGCCCGGTAATGGCGGGCAAAGTCAAAATCGCCCGTGTCGTTTGCCCGCCGTTGGCATGCCGCTGCAAGCCATCAGCAATTTTAATCAGGCCGGGGCGCACGCTGGCGTACAATCGCGCCAGCTTGACGATGTCGTCCGCTGCCACGCCGGTGATACCAGCCACGCGGGATGGCGGGTAATCGGCCAACTGCGCTTCTAGCTGAGGCCAACCCACTGTGTTTTCAGCCAGCCACGCTTTGTCATGACCATTTTCATGGACGATGACGTGCGCCAAACCCAGTGCCAAGGCACCATCGGTCGCCGGTTTCGGTGCCAGGTGCCAGTCAGCTCCTTTGGCTGTACGCGTTCGTCGCGGATCGATGACCACGAGCTGCGCCCCGTTTCGCTGAGCCTCTTTCAGGTGGGGCATGAAGTGCGGCGCCGTTGACACCGGATTATGTCCCCAGACGATGACCAGTTGGCTGTGAGCCACGTCTTGGTAACGCTGCGTATGGCGCACACCGAGGGTCATGTTCACAGCAAATTGGGCAGCAGCTCCGCAAATGGAGCGTGCCAACCTGCTGGCACCGAGCCTATTCCAGAAACGGCCGTTACACACGCTCATCTGCACCAGACCCAGCGTACCGCTAAAGCTGTAGGGCAAAATCGCTGCCGAGCCATGCGCCGCGATAATCTCACGCCAGTTACGGCCAATCTCCGCTATGGCTTCATCCCAGGAGATGCGCCGCCACTGCCCACTGCCTTTCGCTCCCACTCGTTTCAGTGGATATTCCAGCCGATCCGGGTGATAGATGCGATCCAAGTATGAACGCACTTTGGCGCACAGCCAGCCCTGCGTCACTGGATGATCTGGATCCGCATAGAAATCAACTGCACGGCCGTTGGCTACCTCAGTTATGATGCCGCAGGTGTCTGGGCAATCATGTGGACAAGCACCGTAAACTTTCATTATCAATTGTTAATTTCTACGGCCTCCTGAACGTATGCTGATGTACAATCATCTGTCCATCCAGCAAATGTACAAAGCCATATCCTGGTTCATGCTCAAAGTCGTGCTGAACGTCATCATCATCTGGCCAGGCAGCAAACTGTGTGTAGGTGCTGAAGATGCTGCTGTAAAAGATGCCAGCGCACATCACTTGCATGCTCTGGTGTACGTGTCCGTGGAACACACCCCGTACCCGTTCTTTGGCCGGGAGCAGGAGATTGTGAAAGGAACGGCCGTTCCTCACCAACATATTCTCGTCCATCCACTTCGAGTTCATAGGCAGTGCCGGATAATGCATAAAAAATGTCAACGGCGGGCCATCGGGCTGGGCTTCATTGCGCACAATCTCAAGCTGTGCCTCAGAGAACAAACCCTGCGGGTCAATCTCTTCTGGCCCACGCGCATCCACCACCACAAAGCGCTCGCCTTTCACCTCAAACGCATAAGAAAGCATTTCCGGGTCGTCGCTCAAGTCTGTCTTGGGACCCATCGGCAAATAGGTGGCCAGTTCACCGTGACCATCATGGTTGCCGTTCACGTAGTAAATAGGCACATTGAGGCGGGCAAACAGCGCAGCCGCCAGTTCAAATGCTGCCGGATCCGGGTCATACACCACATCGCCAGTATGGATGACAAAGTCAGGCGTCGTTGTTAAATTGTTAATGATGTCTACCAGCCGCTCCGCACAGGGATATGGAATGACGCCGTGACGATCTCGGTAAACGGCCGTTGGTCCCAAATGCGTATCGCTGATATGAACAAAGTAAATCGGTTTCACTGCAATAAAATGACGGTCCCAGCAACACCCAGAACCGCCATGTTAAATCAAGTAAACAGTGACCAGTAGACAGTTTTCAGTGAATAGCATCCTGTACCCGGCTCACTGCTTACCGTTCACTTTTATTGTCCTACCATCACCGTCGCCCCAATATCACTCACCAGCGACGATACGGTGCTATCCATCAAATCAAAATAGGGTGAAGGTGAAATCCCAATCCAGACAATAAAGATGAGAAAAGCAATAAAGATAGCCAGTTCACGGCCGTTTACGTCACGCAATTTCTTGTTCTTCGGATTATTCAGCGCACCCATAAACACATTTTGGAACATCCACAGCAGATAAACGGCCGCCAGAATCACACCAGTGGTGGCAAAAGCCGTATAAATCCAGGCATTGGCACCCAGTGATTCAGCGCCCATCGAGCCAAGCAAAATGCTAAACTCACCCACAAAACCGTTCAAACCGGGCAGCCCCATCGAAGAAAGCACCACCACCAAAGACAAAGCCGTGAACAGTGGCACCACCTTCCACAAACCACCAAACTCCGACATTTCCCGCGTATGGCGCTGTTCATAAATAACACCCACCAGGAAGAATAATGCGCCAGTGGACAAACCATGATTCACACCTTGCAAAATCGCACCTTCCAAACCAGCAGCATTCAGAGAGAAAATACCAAGCATCACAAACCCAAGATGGCTGATACTAGAGTAAGCCACCAGTTTCTTCACATCTTTCTGCGGGAAAGAAACAATCGCGCCATAAATAATGCCGATGATAGCCAGCACAGCAATCGCTGGGGCAAAGTAGACAGAAGCTTCAGGGAACAGAGGCAAATTAAAACGCACAAAACCGTAAGTCCCCATCTTCAGCAGCACACCAGCCAGAATAATCGAACCAGCAGTAGGCGCCTGGGTATGGGCATCAGGCAGCCAGGAATGGAAGGGAAAAACCGGCACCTTGATAGCAAAAGCCACCGCAAAACCGATGAACAGTATATTCTGTACTGCGGCAAAAGCATCTCGTCCGGCAATCAACTCCGTCAAGGCAAAGGTTTCATTGCTAATCCCCATGTAGAGAATCGCCAGCAGCATAAGCAAGGAACCAGCCATCGTATAGAGGAAGAACTTAATGGAAGCGTAAACCCGCTCTTTGCCCCCCCAAATACCAATGAGGAAATACATCGGAATCAGCGTGAATTCCCAGAAAATGTAAAACAAGAACAAATCTTGCGCCAGGAACACACCCATCATGCCGATCTCCATGAGCAGCATGAAGATGTAATAAGCCTTGATTTGATGCTCAATAGCTGACCAGGAAGCGGCAATCGAAATCACGCTGATAAACGCTGTCAACATCACCATCAAGATGCTAATACCATCCACACCAATAAAATAGTCGATGTTGAGGAACGGTATCCATTCAAACCTGTCAACAAGCTGCAACCCAGCCTCCGCTTTGTTGTAGCTCGCCAGCACCGCCACAGCGATACCGAAAGTAATGATGCTCGTCCATAACGCAATCTGCTTGATGGCGTTTTCCCGGCCTTCTTGCCGTCCGGCAATCAGGATGAGTAACACCCCAATTAGCGGAAAGAAAATTAAAACACTTAAAATAATGCTATTCTGTTCCATTGTTTCTCCAAATCCCTTAAAAAAGGTATTGTGCAAACAAACTGTCTATCTCAAATCAATTATGTGAAAATCAGAAATTGGCGATTAGCGATTCATTTAATCCCCAATCTCTCCCTAAAATGCAATCCACAAGAAAAAAGCCAACAACAAGATGGCGCCAAAGAAAATACCCAGGGCGTATGAACGGGCAAAACCAGTTTGCGTCTTGCGCAGCACACCAGCCAAACCTTTTGTCACGCTGCCAATGCCGTTAACCGTGCCATCAACACCATATTTATCGAAGATGTCTGCCAGAAAGTTGGCAAAACTGACAAACATATCACGGATGATATTGTCGTGAACAAAGTCATGCCAGAAGTTCCAATCAACAGCCAAAGCAAGCCAATCGGAGAGCCATTTGAAGGCTGGCACAACCGTTGTCATGTATAAAGTTTCCAGCGGCAAAATACGGAACCACCAGAGCGGCTTGAGTTTTTCTAGCGGGTCAGGAGCGTCTGCGGATGCTGGACGGTTCCGATAAACCGCAAACATCGATAGACTTAAAGCACCTAAAGCCAGCAGCGAAGAAATGATGGCTACTGACCATGTCAGTGTGGTTGGTGTATGGGGATAGTGATACTCATGATATTTTCCGGTCAGGGCGCCCTCTTCTTTGGTCAATTCAAAGATAAGCAGCGATTCTTCCAGCCAATGTTCCAGAGCCAGCGTCACGCTCATGCCCTCAGAACCATGACCATCTTCTTCGCCATGCGCTGCCTCTTCACCATGCGCCAGTTCCACACCATGTCCTTCTTCCCCCGCAGCATGACCATTGTCAGAACCTAAAATCCACGTGCCAAAAGCATTGATATTGGGCAAGTTCATGGTTCCACCCAAAATGGTGAGTCCGGCCAGGATTGCCAGCGGAACGGTCATCAGGCGGGGGCTTTCATGCGCATGTTCAGCCGCTTCATGACGTGGTTTGCCAAAGAAGGTCATCATCAACTGCCGCCCCATGTAGAAGGCGGTACAGAAAGCGGCAATCGTCAAAATCCAGTAAACCGTCTCAAAGATCATACCTGAGTTTTCACTGGCGTGAGCCAACAATTCATCTTTAGACCAGAAACCGGCTAAGGGGAAGATACCAGCCAATGCCAACGCCCCAATCATATAAGTCCAGAAGGTCCAGGGCATTTTATGGCGCAGCCCCCCCATGGTACGCATGTCTTGCGGGTCAAAGGTGTCTTCTTCGTGATGGGCATCGCCATGTTCATGAATGTGATGGTGTCCATGTTCCATGCCGTGAATGACAGAACCGGAGCCAAGGAAGAGCAATGCTTTGAAGAAAGCGTGGGTAATGAGGTGGAACATGGCTGCTACATAAGCCCCCATACCGGCAGCCGCAATCATGAAACCAAGCTGGCTAACGGTGGAGTAGGCCAGCACTTTTTTGATATCATATTGGGTAAAGGCAATGAGGCCAGCTAGCAGAGCGGTGAGCGCTCCGGTGAGGGCGATGAGGTCTGCGGCAGACACCGTCCCCAAAACACCAAGGCCGTATTCCGCAAAGGCAACTCGTGACAACTCAACCAAAACATTGCTGCGCACGAGCAAATAAATACCTGAGGTGACCATCGTGGCCGCGTGAATGAGAGCAGACACAGGTGTGGGGCCAGCCATCGCGTCTGGCAGCCAAACGTAGAGCGGGATCTGTGCTGATTTACCCGTTGCTCCCAACAAAAAGAGCGCCACAATCGCAGTGATTACTGTGCCAATCGGTGCCGAGAACGGCCCAAAACGAACCACTTCGCTATAAATCGTCATGTTAACGGCCGTTTCAAATACATGCTCAAATCCCAACGAGCCAAACGTCCAGAACATGAGAATAATCGCCAAAATCATGCCGAAGTCACCCACACGGTTCACGATGAACGCTTTACGCCCGGCATCTGCGTTGACTGCTTTGCCGTCCTTCTCCACGTCAAACCAGTAGCTAATCAACAAGAACGAACAAAGCCCCACACCTTCCCAGCCTACGAATAGCACCAAATAACTGCTGCCAGAAACCAGAATCAACATGAAGAAAATAAACATGTTGAAATAGGCAAAAAAGCGAGAGTAATCTTTATCGCCGTGCATGTAGCCCATGGCATAGATATGGATGAGTGAACCAACGCCCGTTACCACCAACATCATCGTCACGGAAAGCGTGTCAACCTGCATCGCCCAGGAGACATCAAATCCAGCTGATGGAATCACAATCCAATCAGCCAATTCAACCACGTTTGCCTCAAAATGGTTGGCTCTCAACGTGAGGAAGAGCAGCACCGCCACCACAAAAGAAGAAATCGCGGCTATGCTTGCAATCCAGCCAGACCAGCGTTCACCAATCTCGCTATCTGCTTCCACAAAGCGGCGGCCAACTAAGGCGTTAAAGAAAAAGCCGATTGCCGGGAACAATAGTAGCAGGGGAGCTAAACCATATGCTTCCATAAATAACCCCTATCCCTTTAACAAATTGAGATCATCAAGATTGATGCTCTTTTTAGTGCGGAAAATAGCCACAATTAAAGCCAGACCCACCGCCACTTCAGCCGCTGCCACAGTAATCACAAAAAAGACAAGAACTTGTCCATCCAGATCACCCAAATGGCGCGCGAAAGCCACAAACGCCAGATTGGCCGAGTTCAGCATCATTTCCACTGACATAAAGAGGATGATAGCATTACGCCGCAGCAGCACCCCCATCGAGCCAATGGTAAAAAGAACAACACTGAGTGCAATGTACCATTCAATCGTAACTTCAGACATCTGCCCCTCGCTTCCGGCTGAAACCGAAGATAACCACACCAATAGTGGCAGAGAGCAAAAGTATGCCCGTGACCATAAAGGGGAAGGTATAACCTTCAAATAACCGTAACCCTAGAGCCGTGGGGCTGGTATCTATCATCGCTGCTGAAGAAGCATCGCCGCCTTCCATCACCAAAACGATGAAGAAGGCCACAACCAACAAGCCAGACAGGAAAATAGACAGCCCCAAATGATACCAATGCTCACTCTCTACACCCCGCAGCTGCTCCGCGCCCAAAAGCATAATGACAAACAAGAACAGCACCATGATAGCCCCGGCATACACCGTAATCTGTACCATGGCAATAAACGGAGCATTCAACACAATGTAAAATACACCAATCGTGGCGAAGTTCAGCACCAAAAACAGGGCGCTGTGAACTGCATTACGGCTGGTCAGCATCCCTGCCGCTGAACCAATCACAATCACCGCCAATAAACCAAAAACATAAGGATTACCCATAATATGTTGCCTTAAACTCGGTATTCGGAAATCAGTGTGGGGGATTCATCCACCGTTTACTGTCTACTGATCACCGCTTACTGATCATTATTATTTCGGATCTTCCATCTCTGGAATTGCTTTTGTAAATTTACCCGGCTCTACTTCTTGCGGTGTGGGTAGTCCGTTCACAGGCACATCCACAATCAGCATATCTTTTGTGTAAATTGCACTTTGCCGGTCATAAAAGCTTAATTCGTAATTGTGTTCTAACACAATGGCCTGTGTAGGACAGGCATCTTCGCAAAAGCCACAGTAAATGCAGCGCAGCATGTTAATCTCGTAAGTGCTGGCAAATCGTTCGCCAGGGGAGAAGCGTTTGTCATCGGTGTTTTCCGACGCTTCAACAAAGATGGCATCAGCAGGGCAGGCAGCAGCACACAAAGCACAGCCAATGCATTTCTCCAGACCATTATCGTATCGTTTGAGTTCATGACGACCTTTGAAACGAGCGCGTACGGGTCGCTTGACCTCAGGATATTGAATGGTCACAGGGGGTGACAGAAAATGCCGCATGGTGACGCTCAGCCCCCTGATTAATTCACCAATTTCTTTAATCATGAAATCTCTCCACTATTAACCAAGGAATCCACGAATGGCTTCTTGTATTGGGGTAAAGAAACCCTCTTCAGCCATAACCAATACAGTCGCCAATATAATGAAGTTAATAACCGCAATGGGCAGCAAGCGTTTCCAACCAAATGACATCAATTGATCATAACGAAGACGGGGGAATGTTGCCCGAAGCCAAATCATGATGAAGAGGCCAATGAAAACTTTGATGAACATGTAGACAAAACCAAGAACTGGAACCTGATCTACAAATGGTCCACGATACCCGCCAAAGAATAAAACGGCAGCGATGGCACTAAAGGAGACCATCTTCATGTATTCCGCCATGAAAAACATGCCAAAACGCATACCACCATACTCAACATTGAAACCAGCGGAAAGTTCTTGTTCAGCTTCTAACAAGTCAAAGGGGGCACGTTGGAGTTCTGCCATCACAGCAACACAAAAAATGATAGCGGCGATGGGCTGCAAGAAAATGTACCAACCCCCTTTTTGTGCCTCTACGATAACGCCCAAATCCATTGAGCCAGCCAACATAACTGGAACGATAATGGTCATGCTCATCGCTAGTTCATAGCTAATCATCTGGGCAGAAGCACGAATGCCGCCAAGAACGGCATATTTACTGTTGGATGCCCACCCGGCTAACACGATGCCATATACGCTGATGGAAGTGACGGCCAAGATGAAGAGCATAGCCACGTTCAAGCCAGGAACGATGGCAAAATAATCGTATTGTTCTGGCACTAAATTGGGGATTTTCCCAGCCCACGGAATCACTGCTAAGATCAAGATAGCAGGAATCACAGCTAACATCGGTGCCAGGTTATAAACGAAGGGATCAACCATGCCCGGTGTGGTATCTTCTTTGAAGAAGAGCTTCACCGCATCAGCGGCTGGCTGCATGACACCAGCCAACAGCTTGCGTTCCTTTTTCCCACGTCTTGGCCATGGAATGTAACCAGCACGATTGGGGCCAATGCGTGCTTGCATTCGACCCAATACTTTACGCTCGAGAAGGGTAGCGTAAGCGAAGCCGGTAATCACGACCAGGCTCATAACAAGACCTACAATCAACCCCCAGAGGGCTATTTGACCAAGTGTCATAAGGGTTCCTCTTTTTCCGTATTCTGTAATCAGTCCTTAGTAATCAGTCAATGCGTACATTGTTTACTGCTCACTGTTCACTTTTTCTCAATGTCCGCAACGGCCGTTCCCGACCATTTCTTTACACCAGATAATAAACCTAAACCAACTGGAGCTACGCCGTTAATATGCGTTTGCGCCACAACGGCCGTTCCGTTCACCATCACCCTCACCGCATCACCATCTGCCACAGCCAGATTTGCAGCGTCATCAGCATGAAGCCACAACGTTGGTTTCTCCAGGCGGTCAGCCAAAACGTGTGAATGATTCACCAATATGCCCGGCGTGTAAAGCGCCGACTTGTGGATAATCTCTAGACCATTCGCTGGCACTTCTGGGATGGCTGGCACATCAAAATGCGCCACCTCCCCCTTCTCTGCTGCCGCTTGCCATTGTTGGCCAAGGCCAGAGCGATTTTCATAAGCGTTACCACCGTAGTAGAGGTCATCGCCGCCCACATCCGGCCACTGTTTTTCAACTTGCGCCAGCGTACGGTAATCCATACCCTTGTACTGAGGCACAGCCTTCGTCACTTCCTTGAATGCCAGACTGGCCGCAAACGGCACCTTGCCAGCACCCAGTTTTTCACCAATTTGTGCCAGAATTTGCCAATCGGCACGGCTCTCACCTATCACCGGAATGGCAGGATAATACCGCTGCACGCGGCGTTCGCCACTGGTAAACGTGCCCTCCCGCTCAGCCCAACTTTGAGCTGGCAGCACCACATCCGCAAGAACGGCCGTTTCCGTCATAAACAACTCTTGCACCACCAAAAACTCAAGCTGGCCTCTATCCGCCAGCAAACCATCACCCACTGGGTCAGTGCCAGCTACAAACAAGCCCTTCACCGAGCCATCTTGAACACCAGCCACAATCGCCGCCGCATCCAAACCCGCTTCCTTCGCCGGTTTGTATCCTGGCAGCAACGCCGGATGCAGCCCAACATCCCAGGCACCCTGCGTATTGTTATGCGGCCACACAGCAATCAAACCACTATTCGTTTTACCGGCATGACTGCTGCCATTTTGAATCGTCAGGAGATTACCGAGCAAACGCGCCAACAGATCCGTCTCAGCAGTTTCTAAGCCAAGACCGCCATAGAAAATCACCAGATTTTCTGCGCCGCTCAACATCTGCGCCATCGTTACAATCTCATTATCAGTGATCTCAGTTTCAACCTTCGCCATATTGACCAGTTGATTAACCGTCGCCAACAACTCACCAGGCCGCACCGTCATCACCTGCGTCGCAGCTTTATCCAGGCGCGTCGCATACAGATTGATCACTACCACATTGGCGCCTCGTTCCGCAGCTTGCTTCACCCGTAGCCACCAAACCGGCGCCTCTTCATGCAAATCGCTGGCAACCACCAACACAGCATCGCCCGCTCCCAAATCAAGCAAATTACTGCCACTGGTAATCCCCACTTGCGCGACAACATCACCACCGGATAACGGCCGTTGTGCCAAGTCAATATGATTACTCTTCAAACCCTTGCGGAACAGCTTCTGGAACATGAACAAATCTTCATTGCTCAAACGGTCGCCAGCCAAACCAGCCACCGCATCCAAGCCACCCAGCCCCTCCGCCACCACAGTCAACGCCTCATCCCATTCCACTTCAACCAACTCGCCACCCTCACGAATCATCGGCTTCGTCAGGCGGTCAGGCGCATCAGCAAAATGGTAAGCAAAACGTGACTTATCATCAATCCAAATCTCATTGACAGCTTCATTCTGGCGCGGCATCACCCGCTTAATCACAGTCTTACCGCCAGACTTCACTTCACGGCGCGTACTAAAAGTAATATTGCTGCCCACAGGAGAATGCGGACACACACTAGCCACCGGCGTCAATTCCCATGGCCGTGCCCCAAAGCGGAAATCAGAAGTCGTCAACGCCCCAACCGGGCAAATATCCGTGGTATTGCCACTCCAATAGCTGTCAAAGCCAGGGTCAGACATCGTCACAATTTCCAGGCTGCGTCCCCGATTGTGGAACCGAATAACCGGATCATCCACAATTTCCTCCTGAAAGCGGACACAACGCGCACATTGAATACAGCGCTCCCGATCCAACGTGATCAATTCACCCAACGGCACCCGCTTTTGCATATGCATCTTGTCACCATAATGCATACGGCTGTTGCCCTTACCATGCGCCATCGTCAGATTTTGCAGCGGACATTCGCCACCTTTATCACAAATCGGACAGTCCAACGGGTGACTGGTCAGCAAAAACTCCACCACATCAGCACGCGCCTTTTCCACTGGCTCCGTCGCCGTACGCACCACCATGCCTTCACTAACCGGCACCGTACAGCCAGTTTGAAGACCACGTCCAAAATTCAACTTTGGACTACCATCTTCTTCCAGCATCAACTCGCCAGTGGCACGATCACGCATCGGCATCCCCACTTCCACCAAACACATCCGGCACATACCCACCGGCTCCATCTTTGGATGGTAACAAAAAACGGGAATCTCGTTGCCAATCTCCTTGGCGGCATCCACAATCAACGTCCCTTTAGGCACACTTACCGCAACACCGTCAATCGTTAGGTTAATCAGATCACTCATCTGTTAGTCTCTAATTTAGAATCTATTGAAAACCGCCAAAGCTCAGGTTAAATAAGGTTACATCCTTCGCCTCTGCGCAGTTCATTCTTTAATCCTTATTCTTCAATCTTCCAAACACCGCTAGGCGGCCACCGCTTGCTTCACCTTCGCCCGATACTCTTCCGGGAAATGTTTAATCGTAGATAACACCGGGTTCACCGCAAACTCACCCAACGCACATAACGTCCGTCCAGAAATCTGGTTTGCCACACTCTCCAGCGTCTCCACATCCTGCATCGTGCCATGCCCCTCATAAATCCGATGCAGCAGTTGTTCCATCCAGAACGTCCCTTCACGGCAGGGAGTACATTTGCCACAAGACTCATGCTTGAAGAAATGAATCATCTTCATCGCCGCCCACACCATGTCAGTACTCTCATCCATCACAATCACCGACGCCGAGCCCATCACCGAGTTGTGCGGCGTCAACCCTTCATAGGTCATCGGCGCATCCAAAGCAGACTCCGTAATCACCGGGCCAGAACCACCACTGGGTAACAACGCTTTGAACTTCTTGCCATCTTTCATACCGCCAGCCATTTCAATCAACTCACGATAGGTCACCCCCATCACCACCTCATAATTGCCCGGTTTTTCCACATGGCCGCTCATGCACACAATCTTGACACCAGAACTTTGCTCCGTGCCCATTTCTTTGTACCAATCACTACCATTGACCAAAATCAACGGCACATTTGCCAATGTTTCCGTATTGTTAACCACAGTCGGCTTGCTATATAAACCTTCCACAGCCGGGAATGGTGGCTTAGACCACGGTTGACCTAATTCACCTTGCAAAGAATTGATAAGTGCCGTTTCTTCACCACAAATGTAAGCCCCAGCACCGTAATGGCAATAAAAATGACAATCAAAGCCGCTACCTTGAATATCTTTACCCAAAAAACCAGCTTTATAAGCTTCCTGCACAGCCTCTTCCATAGCATAACCAGCATCCATAAACTCGCCACGGAAGTAATTATAAATTGTCTTGGCACCAATAGCATAAGCAGCAATGATCGCCCCTTCAATCACCTGATGCGGGTTATATTCAGACAGTTCACGATCTTTGAACGTGCCAGTCTCAGACTCATCGGTATTGATGACGACATACTTCTCGCCTTCCCCTTTGGGAATGAAACTCCATTTCACGCCCGTAGGGAAGCCTGCCCCACCACGACCCCGCAAACCAGAGTCTCGCACCACGCTGATGACATCTCCCGTTGCCATACCCAGCGCTTTCTTTAGGCCGTCATAACCACCATGTTTCAGGTACACATCAATTTTGTGTAAATCAGCAATATCACGATGCCGCAATAAAAGATTAGCCATACTTGATTACCTTAAAGTTCGTAGCTGCCACTTTTCAAGATTAACAAAAGAAACCAGATACCCTCGCGCCATTTCCACGTGCTAAAGCACATACCACAAAGTTCGTAGTGCGCACTTTAGTGCGC
>PDQY01000129.1 GCA_002746795.1 Chloroflexota bacterium
TTTTGGGTGGGTATGCTCCTTGCCGGCGTCATTACAGCCCTTGTGCCAAACGAGGTGATGGCTGCACATCTTGGTGGTGGGCTGGGCTCGATGTTGACGATGCTCGCAATTGGCGTTCCCCTTTATATTTGTGCAACTGCCTCCACACCCGTGGCGGCTGCGCTCGTTGTAAAAGGAGTTTCACCTGGAACGGCTCTCGTATTTCTGCTCGTGGGTCCAGCCACCAACATCACCTCCTTGACCGTGTTAATCAAGGTATTGGGAAAGAAGGGGACAGTGATCTATCTGCTTGCCATTGCCCTCTTTGCTGTGGTCGCGGGATTTCTGGTCGACTCTGTTTACCTAGCCTTGGGGATTTCTGCAGCCGCGGCGGTCGGCAACGCTTCGGAAATGATTCCCGACCCGGTGCGGTGGCTTGGTGCTTTGCTCCTCGTCGGACTTTCCATTGGACCTATCAGCAGGTGGGTGCGAAAGAAGTTTACTGGAGAGAAGAACTCTCATCATGGCTCGTGCTGTGCCGGCTCATGCAGCTCCGAACCTCTCACCTCGGGGCACAACCACGATCATGCACATCACCAATCACCTCACCTACTGTCTCCTCAGCCCAACGCCTCCTGCGATGGTGGGCATTCTTGCAGCCCCGAAATGAAGCTGATTAATAAAAATCTGTCGTAAAGATGCGCGTCAGCGAACCACCTCAATTGGCGCATCCACGGCCCCATCATTCCGATTCGGGCAAAAATCGTAGCGAGAGGTTCATGCGCCTACTGACGTTTCAGGCAAAACGCTTCGCGTGGAGCACGCATACCAAGACACTGGAGCAGGTTGAAACAGTGCAGGTCGATCGAGAGGTGACCCACGCTGTGGTGGCCTTTTTGTTGCTCCTGATGAAGCTTGAACACCTGGACGCCTCAGGGCGCAAAGCCAAGCGTCACAAGTGGTGATGGTGCTTTAAGTGCGCATCCATAAATAAGTGATGGCATTGATGACTGCACTGCAAGTGACCTTGCCTCCTGAAAAACGGAGATTAATTTTTAGACGGTCACTAAGCGCGACCCAAGACAGCCGCTAACAACGCCATGCGAATGTACATACCATTTTGCACCTGGCGGAAGTAAGCCGCGCGGGGATCATTATCCACGTTGTAATGGATTTCACCCACGCGAGGCAGGGGATGCATAACCACCATCTTTTCTTTTGCTTTTTCCATCAGTTCTGTCGTGATTTCGTAATAATCCTTAACCTCTTCGTATTGTGCCAGGTCAGCAAACCGCTCTTTTTGCACCCGGGTGATGTAAAGCACATCTGCATTTTCGATCACATCAGCCACATCGTGCGTTTCACGCACATCCAAACCCACGTCGATGACCTGGTTCATCGTGTTCAGGGGCAGGCGCAAAATTTCAGGGGAAACATAGCGCAAACTGACGTTGAAGTGCAGTAGCAGCTTCGTCAGAGATTGCACAGTTCGTCCATATTTCAAGTCTCCAACCATGGCAATTTTAAGACCGTCGATCTGACCCAATTCTTCACGAATGGTAAACAGGTCGAGCAAGGCTTGGGTGGGATGCTCGCCAGCTCCATCACCGGCATTGAGTACAGGCACGCTGGCGTAATCAGCCGCCAGTTTTGCCGAACCGATGTCTGGATGGCGCAAAACGATGGCGTCGGCATATTGTTCCAGCGTGCGCACGGTGTCTGCTAAGGTTTCCCCTTTGCTGACAGAGCTGAACTTCACCCCTTGGGTAATTGGAATCACGCTGCCACCCAGGCGTTCCATGGCAGCGATGAAGGAGGAACTGGTACGGGTGCTGGGTTCGTAGAAGAGGCAAGCGAGGACGTAGCCTTTGAGCAAGTCGGCGCTCCCCACTCGCTGCACCATTTCGCGCATTTCACGGGCGCGAGCGAATACGTAAGAGATGTAGTCACGGTCAAATTGGTTGACGGAAATGACGTCTTGTCCAGTCAGACCATTGCTGATGGGATTTTTTTCTAACATGTCAGCGTAGTTGAATAAGGGGGTTAATTCGGGCATTTATTTTTCTCCTTAAAATTGACGATTACCGATTTTAGATTGACGATTGGGGGATGACGGTGCCGCTGCCGGGTTCGGCTAACAGTTGGCCATCCTGGAATACGGTTTTACCGTGTAGGATAACTTTTTTGACGGAGCCTGCGACTTTGGTGCCATCGAAGGGGGTCCAGCCTACTTTGGTGAACAGGTTTTTGTTTTGGATGGTGGTGGGAGTCATTTCCACTTCGATGTGCGTGTCTGGTTGTTTAGGCAGGCCAAAGATACGGCGTGGGTTGGTGTGCATCAGTTGGATGAGACGGTCTAGGGATAAACGGCCGTTTTCCACTGCAGTTAGCATCAAAGGCAAAGAAGTTTCCAGGCCCACTATGCCCGGAGGCGGTGAGTCAGAGCCTTTTTCCTCAAGTGTGTGAGGGGCGTGGTCAGTAGCAATGCAATCGACCGTGGTGTTGATGTGTGCCCACAGTGCAGCCACATCTTCTGGGGTGCCGAGTAGGGGGCGTATATCGCCTAGCGAACCCAGCCGTTGGGCATCATGCTCATTGAGGAAGAGGTGGTGCGGCGTCACTTCACACGTAATTGGCAAACCTTGTGCTTTAGCTTGGGCGATCAGTTCAATTTCTTCTTTGCGGCTGATGTGGCAGAAATGCACCGCGCGATTGTAAGCTCCGGCCAGACCAATGCCCACAGCTACGCTTTGCTTCTCGGCGTGCATGGCAATCATTTTGTCGCGGGGCCACAGCTCAAAGCAAGCCATCAGCGTGGAGACATCATCCACGCGCAAAGGACCAAACGTGTCATTCAGATAGATTTTGAGGGCAACAGCTTGGGGAGCCAGGCTGGGCAGCTGCTCAATGACTTCTGGGCTGGCTCCAGCATAAAGGCCAAGGTCGCAGCGGGTGTTGGCTTGCGCTTGCTTGTAGGTGGCTTGCATCACGGCAGGGGTGCTGAGCGGCGGGCTGGTGTTGGGCATGCCCAAGAGCATGGTGACCCCGCCAGCCAGGGCAGCCGCCGTGCCTGTTTGAAAATCTTCTTTATGCTCGCCGCCAGGAACCCGCAAATGGGTATGCACGTCGATAAGTCCAGGTAAGGTGATGGTGGTCATGATTTTGTCCTTAGTTTTGTAGTCGAGTAGTCCAGTCGTTCAGTACTTTGCTTGTCTGCTGGTCTCATTGTCTGACTATTCGACTATTGGATTACCTGGCTAAATCCAGGCAAAAAAAAGCCCGATCCCTAAAGAAGGATCAGGCTATAAAAAGCAAAATAGTGGGGGAGAAGTATCTTATGTTGTTCCCGTTTCCAGGTGATTCTGAGCATCTTATTTGTCCTTTGCCTCTTTCACACTGGGATTAAATTCTAGCACGCTGTTTTTGATTTGCAAATCGTGCTGTTTTGCTCTTCTGAACTGCCTGCCGATTGGGTCGATTTTACCTGGTTCAGATCGTGGCCAGGGCATGCAGAAAAAATTTGTGAGAATGAAAATAGGCAATAATTGTCGATTTACAGTAGAATTTTACCTATGAACTATTTAGAGAAACTTCAAGCTATTCAAGAGAAAAATAACTCCTGGTTGTGTGTCGGGCTGGATCCTGATCCGGTGCGGCTGCGGGTGGATGTGTTCAAGTGGGATGATCCGGTGCTGCCGTTTAACAAGGCGATTATTGATGCCACGGCAGATGTGGTTTGTGCCTACAAGCCGAATTTGGGCTTTTATTTGCAATGGGGTGCGGCGGGTGTCATCGCCTTAGAACGCACGATTGCCTACATTCCGAACCATATTCCGGTGATTTTGGATTGTAAGGCTGGGGACATTGGCCATACGCAGGCGGCGTGGGCGCGTGGCCTTTTTGATGAGTGGACGGTGGATGCTATTACGGTGAATCCGTACGTGGGCTCGGAAGCTGTTGTGCCGGTGATTGGCGACCGCCCAGATAAGGCTGTTTATGTGCTGGCGCGCACGTCGAACCCCAGTGCCTCAGATTTTCAAGGTGATTTGAGGCAGGGTGATGGGCTGACGGCTGCAGTGATCCGCCAAAGCCAGGCGTGGGAGACGAAGGGCCACAAGGGTTACGTGGTTGGCGCGACCTATCCTGAGGAATTGGAAGTGGCTCGTGACTTGGCACCCCAGGCTAACTTTTTGATTCCGGGTATTGGGGCACAGGGGGGGGATATGGAAGCTACTGTTAAATTTGGAGCAGACAGTTTTGCTGGACCCGTGATTAGTGCCAGCCGCAGTGTGATTTATGCAGATTTATCACCTAAGTTTGCCGAAGCAGCGCGAGAAGCGGCGTTGAAGCTGCGGGATCGGATTAATGTGGGGCGACAACTTGTGTAAATTTGTGCTGATTTGTTGCTGAATTTTTTAGGATTGCTATGGAGATAGTTGCTTCAGATTTAGATGGCACGATTTCGGCGGGACATGTGTGGCAGGCGTTACGTGCCTATTTGATTGAGCATGGTTATGAGGTTGAGTTCAAGAAGTTCAACCGCAAGTTTATCCCTGAGTATATTTTGGTGAAGCTGGGTTTGCGCAATGAAATGGCGTTCAAGGAGAGATGGCTACTGGGATTGCTGACTTTGTATGCGGGGTTCACGGAGGCTGAATTTGCTGAGGTGGCGGAGTGGGTTATTGCAAAGGAGGTGTGGCCGAAACGGCGGCAGGTTGTGATTGATGAATTGCACGCGCACCAGGATAACGGCCGTTCTGTCATCATTGTCACCGGTGTGTTTCAGCCGATTCTTGACAATTTGGCGGCGCGGCTCGGTTTTGAGGCTATGGGAACTGAGATTGTGTTTGAAAACGGCCGTTTTACCGGAAAGGCCAGCATGCCTTTCAACATAGGGCAGCGAAAGGTTGCTACTCTGCGACAGCGGTTTGGGGAGGATGTGGCTTTGTTTGCGGCGTATGGGGATACGGAGCTGGATGAATTTATGCTGGCGATGAGTGAGCATCCCGTGGCTGTAAGTCCGCAGCCGAAATTGCGCAATATCGCTGAGGAACGCGGCTGGCGGATTTTGGAGTAACCAGGAAGATGGGATGCGGAGAAAAGTGGGTTAAGTGCGCATCCATGCAATTCTGTATTTCATTTCACCGGCACTCTTAAAGCTCTGTGCAGATGGTTTGCTTTGCTGCGTTTTTCCGACTGTGCCGGATGCTCTCGACGCTGTAACTGGCTAACGCGACCCAGATAAATGAAAAACCAACCAACTGTGTTGAGGAGAAAGCTTCACCGTAAATAAATACGCCAATTAAAAATTGGCAGGTGGGTGCCAGATATTGCAAGATACCGAGTGTCGCCATTGTGACTCGACGGGCAGAAGCGGCGAAAAGCAGCAGGGGAACGGCCGTTACCACCCCGGCGCCCATCAGCAATATATTTGTCGTGAGCGGGCTGTGGGCAAAGGCGGCTGTTCCTTGCATTTCAAAGTAAATTAGCATACCCAAGGCCAGCGGGAACAACCAGGCTGTTTCTAAGGAAAGTCCTTCTAGTGAATCGAGAACGGCCGTTTTGCGCAGCAGGCCATAAAAGCCGAAAGAAAATGCCAATGTCAGCGCGATCCAGGGTAGGGAACCGTAGGTAAATGTCAGGTACAAGACGCCAGTCAGCGCCAGTAACACGGCCATCAACTGCCCCCGGCGCAGCCGTTCCTTGAGAAAAAGAAAACCCAGCAGCACGTTTACCAGCGGATTGATGAAGTAGCCCAGCGCTGTCTCTACGATGAAGCCGGCGTTAACGCCCCAGATGTAGGTGAACCAATTGATGCCCAAGAGAACGGCCGTTGCGAGAAAAGTTAGCAGCACCTTTGGCTGTGTCAACACTGGTCGAATCCACGCCCAGCGTTTGGTTACGGCTAACACTGCCAGCATGAAAAAGAATGACCAGACCATACGATGGCTTAAAATCTCGATGGCTGGAACGCCTTGCATCGATTTCCAGTAGAGGGGGAACAAACCCCACAATATGTATGCGGCAATGCCGTAGAGAATCCCTTTGTTTTTCATCAGTTCGCCTCAAAGCAGCGGGATAGGGTGTGTGTATGGAATAGTGAGAGGAGTATAGTGGAAAACGGCCGTTGTCTCAATGAGGGCGTGACAGTTGC
>PDQY01000004.1 GCA_002746795.1 Chloroflexota bacterium
TCTGCAAACTAGTCTAAGTGACCGTCTAAAAATTACCCCCCGTTTTTCATGGGTAAAGGTCACTTAAAGCGTATCCATCAATTCCGTAATTTGTTTATGGATGCATACTAATCTATTCAACACTGTGTCTATGCTATCAGCAACTAATGGCACAATTTCTGTTATCACATGAGAGAGAACTTAATTTTACTGTTTGCTTTATTGTATCAGGTAATCCAATCAATTTCAAAAGCGCCAAAGGCTTGGCACTGGGCTGCTTATGTTAATCTAACCGCTGTAATGCACGCTCTAAACCCACAGCGGCAGCTAACATTTTCTCATCACCATACCAATGTCCGGTAACTTGTAATCCCATCGGCAGCCCTTGCCCATTAAATCCGGCAGGCAAACTCAATGTCGGTAAGCCAGAATGCGTCCACGGCAAATTCATCACTGGATCTCCCGTGCTATCTAACCCGGATGGCGCTGAACCAACTGCCGGTGGGGAAAGCCATAAATCTAATTGTGCTGCCTCCATTACTTTGGCAAGTTTGTGTCGCAAAACTTCTCTGCTAGCGAGGGCAGTTTCCAACGTGAGCGCGTCAACAGCCTGCCCCCGTCGAATCAAAGCGGCTGTCTTGTCGTGATACAACTCTGGGTATTGAGAGAACCAGGTTGCGTGAACTTGTGCCGCTTCTGCCGCCACAATGGTGTGGTGCGCATCATCAATCTGCTCAAAATCAGGCATCACAGGCACAGACTTCACCTGATAACCAGCAGTCCGCAATCGCTCACAAATCAGTTCAAAATGAGCTAATCCCTCTGCATTTGCTCGCTTAAGGTAGGGTCCAGTTGGTATCCCCAGCACAGGTTTGCCCGGCAATTGTGTGGCAGATTGCCAGCCACCGCATAATAATGCCGCAGCCACAGCGATTCCCGCTGCGTCTGGTGTGAAGAAGCCTATCGTATCGACAGCAGGAGCTAATGGGATCACACCAGTTTTGGCAATCCGATCATAACTGGGTTTATAACCAACAACGCCACAATATGCTGCTGGGCGGTTGATCGAACCAATGGTTTGTGTGCCCAGCGCTAATAAACACAACCCGGCACCAACACCAGCCGCAGAGCCACTGCTCGACCCGCCTGGCGTGTGGGTGGGCTTGTAGGGATTTCGGGTTGGGCCTGGGGCAAAGTAAGCAAACTCTGTTGTCACAGTTTTCCCCAGAATCAGGGCACCAGCCTGACGAAGCCTGGTGACTACTTCCGCTTCTTTGCCCTGAAACAACTCTTGTGGCAGTCTGGAGCCCGCTTGCGTAGCAAAACTGTTTACATAAAATATATCTTTGACACCAATGGGCAGCCCAAAGAGCAACGGCCGTTTCTCAGGATCAGGGTATCGTGCTAATAATTGTTCTGCTTCTTTTCGCAGCCGATTAAAACGGCCGTTTTCTGGCACAAATGCCTCGATTTCTGGCTCCCTCTCTGCAAAATGCGCTTCCAATTCCGTCACATAGTCTAACAATGACCAATCACCACGGCGTAATGCTGACAAAACAACATCCATAGCAAAAGGAGAATGGAAGGCAAGCGTAGGGGTTGTATTTGATACCATTCATTTTCCTCATCGTGGGCGGAGGGTTCCTGCGACTTAATATTCCACCACTAAACTATTATCCCTAAATAGGATTTTCTCTGTCAATGACCCATGAGGACTAAAATGGAAGCAAGGAAAGTATCGTATAATCGTTTTATGTGATGTTATGAATCTGGAACAGGTGTGGTGGTTAGAGAATCGGTCTCATTAAAAGGAGTTCCTTCAATTAAAACAGGGGACAAGGATGTGGGTAAGGGTCTTGGCGTTGGGGTCGGATTGTAAGTAAATTCTGTGGAAATCACTTCAAAACTCGTTTGACCCGGTAAAACCGTTACTTCACGGACGTAAGTCACATCAGCTACTGTGATATGCAGCTCATATTCCCCAGCCGGCACATCACCAATGACAAAATTCTCTTGCCAAACCTCATCGGAGCGAATGATGGTGGCATACGTACTTTGCTTGCGTAAATTCTCATTCGCACCGGGGGCTCGTAATTCTAACCTTGCCCCAGGAATCAAGCGCCCACGGCGATCCACAACTTTTCCGGCCAACGTGCCCCATCCTTCGTATGGTACTATCCACAATGCGGGATTACGTGTGTCAACGTATTCATTTGCACCGACCCGCACCTCAAAATGCAGATGAGGGCCGGTCACTTCCCCTGAACTGCCGACACCCGCGATTACTTCCCCTTGTTCCACATTGTCCCCTGCTTGCACAAAATATTCCAAAGTATGCGCGTAAAGGGTAAACACATCTTTGCCTTGCCATTGCCAATCATGTTGAATGACAATTGTGTTTCCGTAGTAATTGATACCATTTCTCGGACTGGGAAAGGAACCGGCGTGAATCACCGTGCCACTGCCTGCTGCCAATATGGGCGTGCCCGTGTCATTGGGGAAATCTACGCCATGATGAATGCGATAAGCAGGAACGTTATCAGCCTGAACGTCGTTACCGAAGGGATACCACTCTAAATCATAGTTACGACTGCCTGATGGGATGGGACGAATCAGCCAATAATGGTCATCTGGATTAAAGGACAGGGGAGCTATCATTGGTGGTGGTCGCCATTCTTCGCTATTGTGCGGGGCGGGGACTTCACTGCGCACGTAGTTTTGCTCAGCATCCATCGGGCGAATACCTTCGCCTTCAGGGGTAGGAATTCTCGCGTCAATTGTTGGCTGCGGTGTCAGGTCTGGCACAATCTCATCAGCAACGATGCTCACGGTCTCATCGTGACTTTCAGCCTGAGCCGTGGCAATTTCAGGAGCCACAGCCAGAGGAACGGCCGTTGGCAATAACAGATCCCCAACTTGACGACAACCAACAAAAAACAACAGGCCTAAGAAGAAAAAGAGACCCTTTACTCCACAGCTAAAAATGGGGGGGGCGTTTTGTGGGGTTTGTTCAGCAATTGTTTGTAATCGTCTTACCATTTAGCTGCCAAACGTATCGGAGAATTCTTTGTCAGTGTAAATCTGGAGCATGGCCTCCTCCCAAGTTAACCCCTGGCGATTTTCAAAATGCCCAAAACGGATTCCGGGGAAAAATGTGCGCCAATTGGCATCGGCAGGCACTCGTTCCCAGCCATAGTCGGCTGCCAGATTGGTGAAGTCCACGTAATAGCCACCTGGGATCGATTCCTTCATGACGCCACCTTCATCATAATATTGTGGTTCGTCACCAAAACGCGCCCGAAAGTTCCAGGACATTTCTCGTAATGGCTCGCCCTGGCTGCCATCCTGTTGGTCAGCAAGCACAAATAAACGCCAATAGGTATCCAGGTTAATCTCTTCTTTAACGATTTCTACCCGTGGTTCAAACGTCGTGGCTTCCTGATAAGGTAAATCAAAAGCACGTCCGGCCTTGTTCCAGGTTTGGGGATCTGTGCCTGGCATGTGTCGCCCGTCCAACTCCTCAAACATATTCTCAAACTGCCCTAAATAATCCCAGCCTAATTCTGATTGCATGCGCTGACGTAAGGCCAAAAAGGATTGGTCAACTTGATCACTGAGATAGGGCGATGGCGCATCTACCGGCATTTCATAGAGCATCACTGGCGGGCCAGTGCGTGCTGGCCGTTTCAGCGCTTCGGTAAACAACTGCTTGTCGGGATACCTGGCGTCGAAACGATTGATCTGCTCAATTTGTGCTGGAGTCAACGGATTGGATGTCCAGGCGGGATCTTCTAAACGGCCGTTTAAGGCCAGAGCTTGTGGTGCCACTCCCCACCCACTCGGGCTGCCCGCTACCAGATAGTTTTGACCATCTTTCTCATGAACGTATACCAGAGATTCGCCATTGGGTGACCAAGCCGGGTCTTTCCCCTGTTGGCCTAAACTAATCGGCTCGCCATCCATCTGGTAGGCCTTGTTGAGAGGGACAGCGTAAACCAGAGGGAAACCGATACCATCATCATAGTAAGCGAGATAACGGCCGTCTGGCGAAAAGGCAGGTTCGTCCTCATGCCCAACTGGTGATGCAGTCAAATTGATCGCGGCGTCATCCGTCACCTCATTGAGAGACATGAGGAAAATATCTTTGCTGCCACTGCGCCAACTGGTAAAGGCTATATGGCGACCTCCCGGTGTCCACACAGGCGCAAAGTCAGGGGCTGGATTTTCAGTGAGGCGGAATGGGCCTTCACTGCCATCCGCTTTCACAACATAAACATCCAGGTTGTCATCCCGGTAAGACTCAAACACAAGCCACTGTCCGTCAGGCGACCAACCAGGCCCGGCGTCAAACGCCATGTGATTGGTGACTCGGCGCAACTCCCCGGTATCCAAAGCAAAAACGTAAATCTCCCAATTGCCATCTCGCCGAGAGGCGAAGGCGATTTCACGTCCATTAGGGCTCCAAGCTGGATCGCGGTCTTCGGCCGGGTGTTGGGTCAAACGAAGCGGCTCCGCCTGGCCTACAGGCAGCACATAAATATCGCTGTTGCCTTCATGATGCCAGGTAAAGGCGACGCTGCCCCCGGTTTGCAAGGGATCAGGGGTTGGCCAGGGGGTGAGACGTACATCAATGGTCGGTCGAGGTGTAGGCGTGGCTGTCATGGGCATGGGGGATGGGGTCGCAATCAACACTTTGGACAAGCCAACATCTACGTCTGCGGCCACCTGGTTGGGACGCTGCTCTTGCCAGGTGACGAAACTCACAATAAGCAAGACGGTCACACTAAAAACGGCCGTTGCCAGACGCACATAACGGGTATTGCTCTGCGGGGAACGAGGAGCCCGCGGGGCAACAATGGCCTTCACAGGCGGTTTAGGTCGATGAATGAGTACGTGCCAGCGTGCTTGAATCACACGCCATCTAGAACGCCCGCGCCGCCGCCAACGTGCCCGCCGTGGCGCCAATGCATCCCACCGTGCCTGCCAAAACCGGCGTGTTTTATTGGCGATCCACACCAACACCGGCCAAATGACACGCACCACCACCCATTTCAACGGACGTAAAATCAAAAAACGGAATGGTCGCCAAAGCAATAAAAGCAAACCAGTCAGGAGTTTTCTGCTCGCCAAACCAACCCGACCCAAAAAGCGAATGATAGGGGGCAAAACGGCCGTTCTTATCCCTTCCCACAACCAGGAGAGAGGCAGCCAGAAGGGCATCGTGATAATCCAAACAGGTTTAACAATCGTCCAGTTGAGAATATTGCGCAAAGCCAAGCCCATACGACCCATAAACCGGAAAATGGGTCTGGTAAGGGGTGCCAACCACTGGTCAACCTTAACCAGTAATCGAAAAACTACTCGAACAGGATACCCAAGCACAGCTAAAAATATCTGCCATGCTCGTCTTAAACGCTTGTCCATGTCCCTGTCAGTGTAACATGACATAAGAAATAGTCAATAAAATCAAGAGTTTTGGTTGTGGTAACACAACAATTCATTTGCCTCATTTAGTCGGTGATTAAACGCATTTCATAAGAGCAAAGCAAAGGGCTTTTAATGGTTTGTTACCATCTATGAAGCTTGTTACAATCTCTGTGGAGAATCTCCCTTATTCGTCCCGGAGGAAACATGCAATCTGTTTCAAATACAACTGAGCCTGGCTCAATCACAGAAGAAAAGCGAAGCTCGCTTTCCAGCCCTCCTACCACCCTGCGTGATTACCTGAGAATGTTGATGGTTCTTTTCAAAATGCGCATTGTCACGCTCTTATTGGTAGCTGCAACCGGGGGCGCCTTTATGGCTGCAGAAGGTTGGCCTGGATGGACAACGTTGGCGCTGGTCTGGATAACTGGCGGGCTGGCCGCAGGCGGTGCATCCGCTCTCAACCAATACCTCGAACGCCACAAAGACGAAAAGATGGGACGCACAATGAAAAAACGGCCGTTAGTGAACGGAGAGATTCCAAATCCCCAATGGGTTCCCTGGGTTGGCAGCGCATTGATCCTGATTCCTGTCATCATCACCTTGACCTTCAATAAACCCCTCTCCTTCTTTTTAGCCTTAGGCGCCCTTATTTATGTGGTCATCTACACAATGTGGCTCAAACCGCGCACCTTGCTCAACATCGTCATCGGGGGTGCTGCTGGCAGTGCCGCCATACTCAGTGGCAGTGCCGCTGCCGGACATTGGAACAACCCCGGCGCATTCATCCTGGCATTGATCTTGTTCCTGTGGACACCCTTTCATTTCTGGAGTTTAGCCATCATGTATCGAGATGATTATGCCCGGGCTGATGTGCCCATGCTCCCCGTGCATACCACAGCAAAACAAGCGGCCTGGTGGACCATGAGCCACACCGCCCCCACCTGCTTCCTTGGGTTATTACTCTCCTTCTTTCCTTATTTGGGACTGGTCTATTTGCTGCCCATGCTGTTCATTTCTAGCGATTTATTCTGGCGCAACGTCAAGCTGATTCGTGAACCGTCAAGAGAACACGCTCGGGGTGTATTCATCTCATCAAATATCTATCTCACCATTTTGTTATTGTCAATCATCGTCAGCTCGATGCTCCCTTCCCCTTTCTAAGTGAAAACAGAAAAAGCCATTTAAAGCAGATGCAGGCATTTCCTGACCGTGCCGGGAAACTGACGATGCCATTCCCTGTTTTACGCCATCATCAGCCCTTAACGCGGTCGAAAATAGCCGGTATCATCGATGCAATCATAAGAGCCATGCCCATATTGATCGCAATATCAGCCACATTCAACGCGCCATTCCAAATTGGCAATTGCATAAAATCCAACACTTGCTGCGCCACCAGACGATCCACCTGATTACCCAAAGCGCCACCAATAATGAACGCCAACCCATAGCGCAACAATCGCTCCTGCCGCGAGGTTTGCACCAGCACGATAAACATAAAAAGCACAACCCCTATCGTCAGCCACCCCACCAGGGGGCCTACTCCCTGGAACCAGCCAAAAGCAACGCCGCGATTGTAGGCTTCCAAGATAGTCAACCACGGATTTAGAACAGTCGGGCCATTTTCTGCTAAAAATTGGAGTGCCCATTGTTTGCTAAGACGATCCGCTCCAAAAACAAGCACGATAAGCATAAACGGGAGCAGCCAATCAATCCATCCCCCAAAACTATGCGGCCAATATGGCGCTTCCCTCTGGTGGAAACTGGCAAGTTTGCTTTTCAACTCTGTTAATGAAGGTTCTGTTAAGGTACTGCCGTCTGGAAACACCAACGTCGGGACACTGGCATTACCCTGATTGATGCTTTTCACAACCTCTCGGCCTTCTGGATTGTTATCAATATTGACAATATTCACTGCCACATTCTGCTCAAGCAAGAACTTCTCAACTCGTTTTGCCTGACCACAATAGTTAGAAATATAAAGTGTAATCGGTTCAGTCATAGGGATGGTCACAGGTTAGGATTCTGATTCTTGATCGTCTGTTTGAGCCTCTTCTTCAGCCGCACGTCGTGCCAATTCCCGCTGGATCGCTTCTTCTTTTTCCAATTGTTGGAATTCCTCTTCAGTAAGATAACGCCCACCGTTAATTTCTGCGTTCACCACGTTGTAATGTTTATCCAAGTTAACGACGGTATTCATTGGACGAAAACATTTGCTATCTACAATGGTTTTATGCCAGGTGTAGCCTCCACCATCATTGGATAAATCATACTGTTTATCAGCACGAACACGTACCGCTTTGCCACAATTGGCACACTGTACGTAGAAGTAGATGCCTTGCTTATCTACATATTCTTTTTTTTCATCGCCACCCAACAGCCTCTTCAGAAAACCCATGATTTGCTCCTTAGGCGCGGAAATTAAATCGCACGACGAAGTCGTTTCCTTACCGTTCCTGGAAACTAACGATGCCATTCCCTGTTTTATGTCATCATCAGCCCTTATTGGTTACCCTTGTCTGGAAGATTATAGCAATTCTCAAACACCACGACACCTGGCCCACAATCCCCAGCACCTACATTTGCTGGGAATTAGTAATCGGTGTCGAGAATTGGCAGCTATTTCACGGAAATTGATTTGTATTCTTGGGAGCAATTGCCTAAACTGGAGGACATGGCTAAAGAAGATCAGAAAACTGGAATAGGAGCAAGCTTTTGGACGGCCGTTTCAGAAGCCTTGGATCCCGCTGTCTACAAACCACACCGGATTGAGCGAGTGGAAACCGCTCGGCTAAAGACAGAAGATATTCCCTACTACGTGATCAAACAACCTGAGGCCAAAACCTACATTCGTTTGTCAGAAGCAGATTATGCTTTATGGTGGCAAATGAATGGTACGAAAACCGTTAAAGACCTGCTCTTCTATAACCTCAAACGTTATCGCACACTTCCCATTGGTCACTTAAATTCTCTCGTGGCCAGTATGAGAGAAGGGGCATTTCTCCAAGATCCCCCCACAAACATATACCGGCAGCTCGATGATGAAATTCAAGCACGTAACCCGGCCAGTCGTGGCGAACGAATCTTAAAAGGGTTTTTACACACAGAGATCACCATAGAAGGTCTCGACCCGATTTTCTCAAGCGTGTATAAGTGGAGCAAGTGGCTATTTACCCGACCCATTCAGTATATATTGCTGGCGATCATCATCATAGGCGCAGGATTGTATGCTCAACTATTTGTCTCGCAAACTTATCGCCTTATCAACAGTGGCTTTAGTGTCATCACATTTATTCTTGCCAATGTTATTGTCATTTTTATTCATGAGCTTGCCCATGGCCTGACTGTGAAACATGTTGGTCGTGAGTTAAATCGGGGCGGTTTCATCATCTACTGGGGAATGCCTGCCTGTTTTGTGGATACCCGCGATACCTGGCTGTCCACCAATGAAGAACGAATGAAGGTGACCTGGGCGGGTCCCCATTCTGGGCTTATTGTCGGTGGGCTAGTCGGTATTTTCCTGACAGGCGTGACCTTTTTAAGCGCGGGCTTTGGTGGAGAAACGGCCGTTCTCCGGCTAAACACACCGCTGCTCACCAGCTTTATTTTCCAAATCGGATTTGTGGCTTATTTCAGCGTGTTTGTCAACATCAACCCCCTGTTAGAGCTAGATGGTTACTTCATTCTGATGGACTGGATGGACATTCCAGGTTTGCGCCAACGCGCTTTTCATTTCTGGCATGAAAACGTGTTTGCAGCCTGGCAGAATCTCCAACATCCACGCCAATTCTGGGCAGAACTCAGCCGGAATCAACGCATCTTCATGGCATATGGAGCAATGGCCTTTATCTATTCAATCTATGCCTTAGGGTTTGCTCTGTATTTCTGGCGCTCTCGTCTAACTCCCCTCATAAGTATCTTATGGCATGAGTACGGTTGGGGAGGACGCATATTACTCCTCATCATTATAACGGCCGTTGTAGTGCCGACTGTCTATTATTTACTGCATTATAGTTGGAGCCGCATACATGCCGGACTTGAATGGTTAGCTCGCAGGGATCTGCTCATCCGGGTTGATGTCCTGGCCTTGTTAATCGGCCTGCCATTATTAGTCGGCATTCCGGCGATAATGATTGCTTTGTGGGTTTTTGCACTGCCCTATAGCGACCTCCTCACCAATACAATCATCTGGTTTGTCTTCCTCACCACAATCATAACCATGATCAACAGTGCCCGTCAGCTCCCAGGTTCACGCTTCCAATGGAGTATCTGGTCCTTAACCATTGCTTTTAGCTGTATAACCATCGCCTGGATTAGCCATCATCAGTTCCCCCTCATCGAGGGAGCCGCCCTCATTGCCGCCGCAGGCAGTGTTTTAGCTGCCAGTATTATTTCCTGGCTCACCATCCAACCTGAGCATCTAGAAATGCGTGAACGGCTGCTCATGGCCTCATTTTTCTTTCTGGGCATGGTAGTGCTAGTCGGGACACTCTATTTTGGCAATGGCAACTGGCTGGTCACCATACTAATCCTCATGGGCATCATCCCAGGACTTATATTTTTGACACCTCTCTTTTTTAATTTCTGGCAATCACGCTTTGCGCTGCCCTGGTTATTACTTGTGATCGCCATTTTCTTGATTCCCTGGCTGCAATTCTTCCCCTTGTTGTATGTGCCCATGTCCATTCTTTGGCTGTATGCCGCGGCTCTTAATATGCTGCTTGGTGTTTTAACCCAATTTAGCAGAATAGACGCCCTCTCAAAAGCAGAAATCAGTTTCAGTGAACGGGAACGTTTAGTCGATGCCTTTAATCATTTCATGCAAGCCTTTTTCTTGAGTTATGAAGCTGTTTTTGGCAAACGCCGCTTGCACATGATTTATCATGAAATTTTGACTTCGGGCGCTATCGATACAGACGGGGATATTTTGACTTTAGCACGGCAATGTCAGCGTGGTTTGCTATTGGCTGTGAACCGGCTTGATGATTTAGCGGGCGAACCCTTTACCCGGCAAGCGGGGCAAGCCGCTTACGACAGTTTACCCTGGCTGGAAGCAGAAACCTTAGGTCGCCATGTTTTGGCTGAAGTAGAATGGGGAGTGCAGTTAGCGCAAGGATTCATCAGGGAACGGGATCATCGGCGTGAACTGATCCGGCGGGCAGACATTTTTGCCGGATTCGACCAGGATGGCATTGATGAGGTATTGGCCATTGCTCGTGAGTGGAACGGCCGTTCCCAGTCTACCATTGCTCGTGATGGCCATGAAGCCCATGCTTTTTATCTCGTGGAGTCTGGCAAAATCGGCGTCTTCCATAAAGGGCAGCAAATGGCTGCCATCGAAGCAGGTGGCTACATTGGCGCCATGGCCTTGCTGGATCAGGGTAGTTACATGGCCACCTACAAAACGTTGACACCAGTGACAGCCCTGGTCATTGATCGGAGTCGGTTTGACCCGCTTCTTCGCGCCGATACGACACTGGCCTCTCAAGTGTCATCCGGGGCAAAATCACGCCAACTGCTCAAACAAATGCCGCTGTTCAACAGCCTCAGTCCACAACAACTCGCCGTCATAGATGCCAAACTCACAAGCAAAAAGATAAAAGCAGGAACAATCGTCGTCAAAGCGGGTGAGCCACGTTCCCATTTGTTCATTGTGGCAAACGGCCGTTTCACTGTGCTTAACCCATCAAACCAAATCATTGGCACCCTCAGCGCCGGCGAACACTTTGGTGAATACGCCCTTTTCGCCGATGTGCCCTACACGGCAACCCTACGCGCTGAAACGGACAGCACCCTGCTTTTATTGGACGAACCCACATTCGACAATCTTGTCGCCGAATACGAGCGCATGTCTCACTACGTTGAACAAATTGGCAGCGGCCGTTTGTTAGCCAATAGGCAGCGCGGAGGCGTAACGGCCGTTATTTCCTAACGTGAATAACGCCCAAATCAGAAGCCCAGCCGCGCTTCTAATTCCCCACTTCCTGTTCACGGTACAAGAATCCCCCGCGCACGAGACCAACTTGTCATCTCTCCCACACACTCGTACAATTCAACTAACTATTTACTTCAGGAGACGGTCATGGCTACCACAGTCGATAAGAAAAAAGAACAAAAAGCTGCTCTCAAAAAAATCAAAGCGGGATTATCTACAAAAGTCCGCATTTTAGCTGGCGATCACGCCTGCCCTGTTTGCAAATCCTTAGAAGGCGTTTACGAGTTTGACGAGGTTCCCGAACTCCCGCACGAAGGCTGTTCCCACGTCGATGGCTGCCGCTGCTATTACGCACCCGTTTTGGATCGATTTGGCCCATAACCTGTTACCCATCCATCTCCAAACAATCAGGTCAAGACCCCATCATGCCTGGCACCCCGCTCAAAAGCAGCCAGCAAATTGACTTTGGAACTCTGCCACTTCCCGTCTTGTGGGAATGCCCAGCCTGGCTCCATATTGGGTACAGCAAAGCGCAGCCGCCGCACTACTGAAGCGCAACACATCAAGCCAGGGTCTCTTTTGGGATAAAGCATAAGCGAAGGCGCCATGAAAGGTATCCCCAGCCCCAGTCGAGTCGATGGCTTGGACGGGATAAGCAGGCAATGCCCCCGATTCCGTTCCCCGCTGCCAGATCAGACCACGATCACCCAACGTGATAACGGCCGTTTTCGCCAACTTGCCTAACTCAGAAACGGCCGTTGCCATATCATCCGTGCCTGTATACTGCCTACCAAACTTCTCAGAAGCAACCACAAAATCGACTCGATTCAGCAACAACTCCGTACCACGATGCACAGACCCTGCATCCAAAACCGTCAAAGCCTGCCCACCTGAACTCCGCTCCACCCATTGCAGCGACACTTCCGGTTCCCATCCATCAAACAGAACCACCTGGGGATAAACAGCATCAAATCGAACAGCCTCCTTAGGCAAAGGCTTTGTTCCCCCTCGATAATTAACCAAGGAACGGCTACCCTCCGGTTTAGCCAAGATGACCGAAAGAGGCGTAGGTGACACTCCACGAACCACAAGAGAAACATCAACACCCATCTCTTTCATCTCAGCCAGATGAAACTCGCCAAAAGAGTCCTGTCCCAAATACCCGGCAAACGCAGCTTGCCCCCCTAATTTCTGCACAGTGCTGGCCGCGTTTGCGGCTGGCCCCCCACCACAACCCACATACTCCGTAGCAAACATCTTCTCATCAGCCTGTGGATGATAAGGAACAGAAAACGTCAAATCATACGCAGCATGTCCAATACACAGCACATCGATTTTCATAAACACCTCACCCATTAGTGCCGCCCATTATTGCAAAGGCAGGGTAACCTGCCCTTTCCTGGGACAAAACAAGTTTTCTCCGCGCCCGTTCACCCTGGCTGACCCCATTCAATTTCTTGAGTATAACCCCATTTTGCCGGGCATTTCATTGATCCCCACAATTCCTCACAATACTCCCGACTCTTTCAGTTGTGGATATGACTATATTATGCTAATATTTTCCAAATTATGTGAAGCATTTTGAAATTGATAAAGTGACCGTCTAAAAACGACTCCCCGTTTTTCAGGAGTAAAGGTCACTTGAAGCGCATCCATCAATTCCGTAACCTATTTATGGATGCGCCCCAAAAGTATCATGTAGAAAAGAGAAGTGTTATGAGTGAATCGGAACTGACCCGCGCCCAAATACTTGGCAACCTCATCAGGGATGCACGCCTCTATGCAGGCATTCGACATCGTGATTGTGCAAAAGCTTTGGGCATCACAGAAGATGAATACAAACAAGCTGAAACCGGTGAGTACCAAGTTACCCTTCCTGATTTGGAAGTCCTTGCTCTTTTTCTGAAAGTACCCATGGGCTACTTTTGGGGTACGGAGACATTGTTTGAAGGCAAAGATGTCAATTATTCTGGGATGCTCGATCTAAGGCAAAAAGTAATTGGCGCTATGATTCGGCAATCTCGTTTAAAAGCTCGGGAATCCACCACCGCTTTTGCTGAAATCCTCGAAGTGGATGAAAATGAGATCCAAGAATATGAATCAGGCTCAAAACCCATCTCATATATCCAATTAGAAAAATTGTGCCAGCATCTCAATATTTCAATCAGTCATTTCGTTGATGACCAACACGGGCCATTACGCCGACACGAAGCCGAACAACGACTGCAAAAAATCTTTGATGACCTGGATGTAGGTCTGCAATCTTTTCTGGCTAATCCCTCCAACGTTAGTTATCTGGAAACGGCGAAAACCCTGAGCGAAATGGACGTGGTCAGGCTGCGTCAGGTCGCTGAAAGCTTGTTGGAAATCACGTTCTAATCAATCACCCGATTGTAGACAACTCCCTGACTAAATAACTAGCGACATTCGTTATCTCATCATCTAAAATAGAGATTATTATTAACATGACAGCCTACATGCTGTCATTTTTATTTATTCGAGGAACTGCTAGTGAATATAGAAATTATAACTGATCCAGATGGTTTGAAAGAAGAAGGATTGCAACAATTTCAGCGGGGGGAATTGGATAACGCAGTAGCGACATTTGAAACGGCCGTTTCCGCCTACGCTGCTGCCCAAAATCCAGTGGGACAGGCCGAAATGCTCAACAATATCGGCGTGATTCAGCGCATGAAAGGCAATAACGAAGAAGCCTTAGCCGCCCTCTCCACCGCCGACACCCTCTGCCAGCAAGCAGAAGACATCAACCGCCGGGGGCAAATATTAGGCAATTTAGGCGATCTTTACGTCAATTTGAAGAACCAAGAAGCCGCAGCCCAATATTACAGCGATGCCGCTGAATTATTTGCGCAATGTGGGGATCCGCAAAAGCAAAGCCGGGTTCTCAAAGCGCTGAGCCTCATGCGTTTACGCCAGGGGCAATGGCTGCCGGCCATAATGCACATGGAATCAAGTCTCATAGTCAAACCTCGCCGTGGCCTGTTTGACAGCATATTCCTGGGCATGATTCGTTTTGCGTCGAACCTTTTAGGGGGAAAACAATAAAACAAAAGCGAGACTTGACACTTTAAAACAAGACGGAGGCAAACATGCTAGCTGTAGGTGATAAAGCACCCGAATTTGAACTGCTTTCAGACGAAGGCAAACCGGTAAAATTATCTGACTTTCTGGGACAACAACTCATTGTCTTCTTCTACCCGAAGGCTGATACACCCGGCTGCACCACCCAAGCGTGTGGGTTACGAGACAATTACGATACCATTCAAGCCGCGAATGGCGTCGTTCTCGGCATTAGCCCAGACCAACCAGAAACTTTAGCCAAATGGAAAGCAAAGCAGCACTTCCCCTATCTGCTGCTCTCAGATCCTGAACATACGGCAGCAGAAGCGTATGATGTTTGGGGCGAAAAGAAGATGTATGGCAATACCTACATGGGCATCATCCGCTCTCATTTCGTTATAGACCCCAAAGGGAATGTGGCCGATGTGCAGTATAAAATCAGCCCGAAGAATAGTGTGAAAAAGGCTGTAAAGTTTGTGAGTTGAGCGGTTGGCTGTCACTTTCCAGGTCGAGACGTCCTGGACATACATTTCGGTCAGGGTCAGTTTCAAGGCTCGTTCTGAGCGCAGCCCTTTTTCCAGGGCATGAGAATAGAAGCCTCCTTCGCGCACTGGGGGCACGTTAAAGGTGATCTTGCCCAGCCGAGCAGCCACAGTATTCTCCTAAAAGGTTCTTTAATCTTCAATCTTGATTTTTCCCACATGCATCACATTGTGGGGAAGGGAAGAGCCATCTGCGGCAACGGCCGTTAAGCGCACCAGAGCCTCGTCATAGAATCCCACAATCAATTGATACTCCCCGGCAGACACATCCCCTATATTTAAGATAACGTCATCAGTAACAATTTCGCCCGTCGTCCATTGGCTGGTCGGATAACTGTTATACACGGGATAACTGTCATCTTGCGCCGGGGGAGAGTGCCCCGTTTCTGAACCAAGCAGATGGACAAAGCGGGTGTAATCAGCTTGAATAGGTGCCAAAGCTTGCCAATAGAGAGTAATTTTAACCGTGGTGTCATCCTGGGTCAGTTTGCTGCCTAAAAGCTGAATACGCTCCCCAAAAACGGCCGTTTCCCGTTCAACGCCCTCAGGTAAATCATAATTAGGCACGCTTGGTTGGAAGACCCAGGCATCATCTCTTGTTTGCAGCCAACCTAAACGCCGGGTAAGCACCGGCGCACCCGGCTCTGCCACATCATACAACTGCACCAGAAGGGGGTACCTTTGAGTAGAGTCTAGTTCAGGCAAACGGATTGCCAGCCAATCCGGCACCCACTCCCCCACTGACCAGACAGAACTGGGCAAGAAGCCAAAGCCAGGCTGTGTATCTAACTGACGCAGCCAATGACCAGTGGCATCCAGCAAACGCAACGACACGTTATAGTTATGCGTCAGCGGCCTGGCGGTAAACCAAGCCAGGTGCAAATCAAGCGTCGGCTCCGCGTCACGGACAGCTGCGGTGATAACAGCCACATCCAAGTCACCGTGGGGGTCTGCCAGCGCCACAGTATGATTCACAATCTGCACAGGGCGCAAAAATAGAGACCCGCGCGTCAAACCAGCAGGCGTCACAGCTTGATGTCCAGCTACCACCAGACGCGGCACATATAATCCAGGGGGAATGTCATCAGGCAGCGTGAGTGAAAACGAGAGTTTTTCCGCCAATGCTTGAGAATCTACCGCCAGTGCAGGCGGCGTTACCTGTGCCAAAATAGGGGGACGGGTAATCGCAGGCGAGTATAAGGCGATGGTAGCCACAGGCGCACCACTTAAACCAGAACCAGACCATTCCCCTTCGATGGTCAAGGTTTCGCCAGATTTCAAAGTGTGATCAGAATATTGATAAGCATCCAGATAAAGATGATCCGTGAAGGGAATGCTGCCATTCTCATGATGAAGATACGCCATCTGGGCAAAATCCCAGTTCAAATCATCATCTGTTCGCCTGCCCGTCGGCCACAAGGAAACGATGAGGAAAACAAACAAGAGTGCCACAAAGGCAGCACCCCATTTGCGCTCCGGTAAATGACGCGGACGGGAAAATAGCAGGAAGATTAGCACGATAACGGCCGTTAACGACACCCATTCCGCCAGCAAACGCACCGGCGTCCGCGATAGGTGCAGGGCAACCACATGCTCTCCAGCAGGCACAGCCACCTGAATTAACCCGGAACCGGCCGCTGGCTGAAACTCAACTTGCTCGCCATCAACGGTGACACCCCAACCAGGCCAGGCCATCGTGGGAAAAACCAGCGTTGCCGCCTCATGAGCCTGCACAAACCAGCTTTGGTGAATCGCCCGGCGTTCAACCAGTGCCACCGTCGCCGCGCCCGTCACCACCCCCACATGATCACGGCGGCCATCATGCAGCCAACGGCTTGTCATAGGGCGGGGTTGCACGGTATGGGGCAAATATTCAGCACTAACCGTGCTGCCAATATTGCCCGTGTACCACTCGTATTCCGCCAATTTTCGCGCTGTCACATCTGCATCTGTCAAAACCAAATGATCTGTGTGCAAATCGCCCAGGGCAGTAAACAACAACACCACACTAAGCGCAGGAACCAGCCACTTTCGGCCAGGCAACAGCGCCAAACCAGCCGCCGCCAAAGCGCCAACAAAGGCTTGCACCGATAAAAAACGCCAAGGGAACTGGGCAAACGAGAGCAATGGCAGCTGCGCCCACAGCAAACGAGACAGGGGCGTTATCATGAAGGTGGCAATCAAGAAGCCAGGCAGGAGAAACCATTTCACTGACAATGATCCCGGTCCCCCTTTTCGCCAAAACAAGAGGACAAGCAGCCCAGAAACGGCCGTTATCGCTTGCCCCAACCCCATACGAAAGGCATTGCCCCCAGCCACATCATAGTCAAACATCAACGAAGTCTGAACCAGATCCATCCCCCGAAAATGATGACTGTAGTGGAAATACCCCTCAGTTACCGGACCAAGCTGCGCCCCCGATTGCTCCACCAACGCTGGCACAAAAAACCACGCAGACAGGGCAAGAGCCAAAGCCACGCCCCCCATAACTTTTAACAATAAAAATGAAGAATGAAGGGCAAATGACTGACCCTGAGCCTGCCCACAGGAGGAATTGTGTCCGGATTGGCGTCTCTCAACTGCTAGCCACAACCATCTTAACAGCAAATAAAGCAGCAAAAACGGCGAAAAAATTAACGCTGAAATATTGTGGCTCAACACCAACGCCCCATACGCCATCCCAAACAACGCCACAGACCGCCGTCTCCCATGCTCCCCTGAATTTTCAAGCAAATAATCTGCCGCCAGCAGCACCAACGGATAAAACGCCATCGCCCAAAACTCAGCCAACGAATCACCACGCACATACACATTGACCATGTGGAACGGCGCTGTCGAGTATGCCACCGATGCGAGTAACCCAGCCCACAGCGTGCCAAACCAACGACGCCCCAACGCATACATGCTCCCAGCCGCCACTCCAAACCCCGCCAATTGGGAAAATTGAAGGGCACGAACGTAACTGAAGCCTAAAAAACGGAAAACGGCCGTTATATAAATGGAGAGCGGCGCATAAAAATTATAGAACGGATAGCCATAACCATAATTGGCATCTGGCATCCAGCGCACGGGAAAATGCCCATCACGCAGCGCCGTTTCAAGCTGATGCAATCGCTGCAACAAAAATGGGCTGTCACCCCCACCCCGCGTATTCAGCAGGCCAGGTTCACGCAGCAACGGCAACGCCAACAAAAGCGCCGCCAACAACGCCCCCACCAGGCACAAAAACACAGCAGATGGATACCACTTTTTCTGGCTCTCTGTGGGATTCACCTGCTGTGACATAGAAAATTTATTGAGTGGCAAAAGGGCAAAGTGACCGTCTAAAAATGAGTCCCCGTTCTTCCTGGGTAAAAAGTCACTTGAAGCGCCTACATCAATGCCATAACTTATTTATAGAGGCACACAAAGCAAGCATCAGGCTGGTTACCTCGTCACTCAGCCACTTTTTCACTCAGTTGGACGGCGCAACAAAACAAACAAAATAACACCCAGGACAACAACAGCCACCACCAACATGATAATGCCGACAACCACCATCGTCTTGGGGCTGATTCCGTCCGCGTCGCTGTCCGCACCGTCACCATCCATTTCCGCAGCAACGGTGGCTGTGCTTTCTGGCATCACCACATTGCTATCGCCAGAATTAACATCTGCGGTCTCTTCTGCGCGAATGCGGCTGCCAAATAGCATCTCATAAGGTTGTCCAGCCTCTGTGATAGTCAGATCGACAAGATCAACCGTAGTTGGCTCCAAGCGGGCAGGCAAGATTTGGCGCACTTGGTATTTATCTGGAGCTAACCCCTGGAAACAGACCGGGGTATCAGCGCCAATGGCCACGCCTTGCCCCACAACGGCCGTTGGACTGGCAACGGTAAAAGTAACGCCTGCCATATACCCTTCATTGGCATCCAGAACACCATTCCCGTTTTCGTCATTAAAGGCATTGATACAAATGGAACTGCCTGCCGGGGTTGGTTCTGGAGTATCAGTGGGCACCGGGGTATCGGTAGCCACTTCCACAGACGTTGCTGTGGCCGCTGGTGGCACTGGCGTATTTGTAGCGGCTGGCAGGGGGGGGGATGTCGGCTGAGGAGGCGGTGTATTGGTGGGAGGCGGTCCCACCTCAATTAGCTCGGCACTGTCAAACCACACATCCAAATGTGCCCGACATTGGTTAACCCCTTTTACAGCCCAGTTCGCCGAAGTGTAGACGGTGATGGTATTGTTAACGGCCGTTGCTTCCACAGTGACTTGCTGCCAGGTATCATGAGGGTTGGCCGCACCACTCCAGACAATATCGCTATCATACCAAATCCCGCCATTACCACTGGGATCAATACCAGCGCGTACATTCATTTGCAAACCACCTTCAGAAGCTGCCGGATATTGCTCCATAGAGCCACGTCCTCTGGCCCAGAAGGTAAAGCGATACGTCGAACCTGAGTTCACAGAAACATTTTGCCACACGCCAGCATGCCAGGTATCCCACTGATTGCCCACATGTTGGGAAGCGCTGCCACTATGAACCAAAGCGGTATTCGTTTCGGCAAACCATTTTGGGCTTTTCATGTAACCGTTGGTGCAATCGCCAAACTGGTCTGCACTGCTAACCTGGTCCCAGCGCACCCAATCTGTGGCGGCTCCATCTCCATTATATGGCTGCTCAAATCCTGGATTTTTTAGCAAATTAGTTTGCTGGGCTGGCGCAGCTTCACCAGGAGCTGCTATAATCAGCAAAGCCAGCAACAAAAGAACCATTGATAAAATTCTCGATTTACTTTTCATTTTCTAAACCTCTCAAAACATTGCGCCTACGCCGCCATACTGCGGATCGTTTTCCACACGACAGCTGCACAATAGGTTTTAAACAAATTCGGTTACACATGACACCACTTTACCCATGGCGCATGCGAACGACAAAGAATATCACACCTGCTACCATAAGCACAACCAGGACTGACAACGCCGTTGATAAGATAGGTGAAGCACGCCCGTTAGCCTCGCTATCCCCTTCATGCTCTGGCGCCGGAACGGCCGTTACCGTTATCGCCTTGCCCCCAATCAAGCGTGGCGTGCTTTCAGGTGCGGCTGTCAGGCTCATTGGCTCCGGCGTGTTTGACGGTGTCGCCGTTGGCCCAATGTAGCCCCCAAACGCTAAATCTAACATATCTCCCTGATGCAGCACGATGGCCATATTTCCTTCCGTGGTCAAATGTTCATCCTGAGTCAACGAGCGGGTAATTTGGTAAGTGCCTGGTTCTAAATGAATGCAATGCGGCTCTGAAACGCCTGTTGTCACGTAATTGGCAACGACGGCATTCTCCGTGAAAATGGTAAAGGCCACTGAGGGACGCAGCTTTTCCTCCAAATCATGAATGCCATTTTGGTTCACATCGACGTATGCTCGCAGGCAAACGGCCGTTTCCGGCAAAGGGTGTGGTGTAAACGTCGGTGTGGGCGGTGACAAAGTCGGCGTCACAGTGGGCATAGGCGTTTCAGTGGCTGGTGGTGTCAAATAACCAATGATCAGCAAATCACCCACACGAATGATCGACTCCTCAGTCATGTTGTTCAGCCTCAACAGTTCATCCAAACGAATACGGGAACGGTTGGCAATAGCCCACAACGAATCATCCACCTGCACCTCCGCATAAATAATGCCATCCTCATCCGGCGTGGCTGTTGGCAACGGGATTTGTGCCTGCAAGGGCACTGTGTTGCCCCACAGACCCCCCATCACCAAACAGAACAACAATATTCCACAAGATAATCTTACAATGCGCATGTTCAACTTCTTCTACCTGTTCCTTCATATTTTACCCTCACCCCATCGACGATATGCATACGCACGCTATTCGCTTATGCCATGATCTGGCCAAACAAAGGCATCCCCCAACCCTTGACCGGCGGCGTCCGTCACATGAAGCCGATTGCCAGTCACCGCATCATACCAGCCAAGGCTCAATTTGGTATGGGCCATATCAACGTTTTCAGGCAGCCTGATTTCATGCCTTTCACGCAAATACAACCCGGGCTGCCACCATCTGTTTTGCCAATAACCCTGAGCAGGCAAAGCATCATCTTGAGCCACGAGCCCTGCAGCCCCCATCACATGCACAAATATTTTCCACTCTGGAGAAACGGCCGTTTCCGCCTGCCACACCAAATCGACCACCAGCTTGTCCTCGGTCGGCTGCGTGATTTCCACTTGATACAAACCAATCTCATCGCCAAACTGAGCCATTTTCGTCCAATCCGGCACAGGCTCGAAAGCGTAGCGCACATGCAAAGGCACCGCAGCCGTCTCCAAATCCCCCCGAGCCAAACTGCCAGTTTCAATTGTCACCAAAGCTGGCGGTTGCAAGAGCGGCTCCACAAAATCCTGTGCCATGAATGGATACGTGTACACTGAAACCCCCTCGTTTATATCAACCTTCAAGCCATTTTCGGGACGGAAGAGATGCACGCGCTCTTGTGGCACTAAAAAACGAAGGGCAGCGTGTTTTTGCCAAAAGCGTTCCTCGTCAACGTAAACGGCCGTTTCTGTTTTCTCCTGGTTAATTGAGGCAGCCATATCCGTAACGGCCGTTTCAAAAAGATAAGCCGTCTCAGGCTGCCCTGCATAGTTTACATAATCGCGCATCGTCCACAAGAGACTGCCCGCTGCCAAAAGCACCACAACCCCTTGCCGCAGCCAATCAGGCAGCCGCTGCCACCGCCACAGCCAGGCCAACCCCAGCGCCGGAAAAATTAAAACGGCAGGCAGCACACCCACTGCTCGCAAAAAATGAGGGGCATCTTCCGCCAAAATCGTCGGCCACAGCATCATCCCCACCCACAACAGCAAGGCCATTGCCGGCGGACGTTTCCAATTCACCACACTCCACCCCACCCCAATCAAAAACGGCAGCGCCATCAACCAATCAAAAACCGGACGCCCTGCCGGGTTGTGGCGCAAAATCGTGTCCCCCCGCCAGATAAACATGCCCAAACCTAAACCAATCTGCCGGACAAGCGTGCCCGCCCAATCACCATGGTTAATCTCAGGGCTCAAAATAGACACTTGACCTGTGCGCCCCAAAATCAAACTGGGCTCCTGAACAAACAACATCGCCAGAGGCCACAACGCCACCCCCGCCCCCCAGCCAAACCAGGCAATCCCTGGCCACAATCGCTGCCCATACCCACGCCACAGCAGATACAAAAACAGCACCCCCAACAACACCGGCGTAAAACGCACCGCCAAATAAGTGTAAAAACTCAAGCCATAAACAAAGCCCGCTAACAGCCAGAGCCACCATTTTTGTTTGCGAAAAGCGAGAGTCCCCAACCAAAACGTCAAGGCAAAAAGCGGAATCATGGTGATAGCACGCAAGCCAATTCGGCTGAGATGCACTGGCCACAACGTGATCGCCCACAACCACGCCGCAAGCAGCCCAACCTGGCGCCCAAACCAACAATCAGCCAGCAAATAAACAGCCACCACCGTTAAGCTGCCCACCACAGCTGCCATCACGCGCACAGCCTGCGTTGTCTGGCCCCAGGCAGCCACAGCCAACGATGTCAGCCCAATATACACCGGTTCACGGCCGTTATTCGCTTCAAAAAAGAGAGATGGCCCCTCCACCAACAGGGAAGCGGCATCTAGTCCGTTATACGCTTCATCATGGTATAAACCAGGTGGCAGTTCTCCCAATTGAAAAAATCGCAGGAAAACAGCCAGCACAACCGCCAGCAATAATAAAGCCCATCCCCCACGAGATGAGCCTCCATAACCATTCAAACTTGTTCGCATACAATCTCAATTTTACCCAGAGCTGCAACTTGACCAAACGATACTCACACTTGTTGGCCTGGTTGTCAAACCAATGCAAGTATAGCAAAATAGATCATAGTGACACAAATACAAGAATTTGCTCGAACTTTATCTATATGCGCGTATTGATGATTTCAAAGGCCTGCCTAGTCGGAGCCTATCAGACAAAATTGGAAGAGATTGCCCATTATGATGATGTGGCTCTATCTGTGATAGTGCCGCCCAGCTGGGATGATCCGGCTGGCCCCGTGTTGTTGGAGAAAAAACACACCACAGGATATACACTTTGGGTAGAACCAATCCGGTTTAACGGCCGTTATCATCTACACTATTATCCCACCCTAAAAAAAAGAGCTGCTGAAATTAAACCAGACATCGTACACATTGATGAGGAGCCTTATAACCTGGCTACCTGGTTGGCGATGCGGCAGGCAAACGCCGTTGGGGCAAAAACATTGTTCTTTTCCTGGCAAAATCTCAAGCGCACCTATCCTCCCCCATTCCGCCAAATAGAAGCTCAAGTGCTGCAAGGGGTGAATGCCGCCATTATGGGCAATAATGATGCAGTGCATGTGTGGCAAAACAAAGGCTACCACGGACGCTATCACGTCATCCCGCAATTTGGGATTGATCCCACCATTTTCAAACCACCGGCAAAACGAGATAAAAAGCGCAGCTTCATCATTGGCTCAGCCAACCGCCGCCTGGTTCCTGAAAAAGGTGAGGATCTCCTGCTCAAAGCAGCCGCCGATCTACCGGGCATTTGGCAGCTTCACATTGCCGGCGATGGCCCGGCACGCCCTGGGTTAGAGCAGCTCGCACAAGATTTGGGCATTGCCAATCGGGTTCATTTTGACGGCATCATTCCATCCACCGACATCGCCACTTACCTACAACAAATGGATGTCCTGGTGTTGGCCTCGCGCACGCGGCCAAACTGGAAAGAACAGTTTGGCCGGATATTGGTAGAAGCTATGGCATGCGAAACGGCCGTTATCGGGTCAGATTCCGGTGAAATACCCAATGTGATTGCTCAGGCAGGGCTCATCTTCCCAGAAGGCAATGTGGCTGCGCTGCACGCCCAGTTAAAAAAACTGATCCAGTCAGCACATTTGCGCGATGCTCTGGGTCAGGCCGGACGCCAACGTGTTTTGGGCAAATACACGCAAGCTCAAATCGCAGCCCAAACGGTGGCTGTTTATAGGGAAATCATCAAAAATTGAGAGTATACTTAAGGCTGGTGTAAACAAGCTGTAAAATTGTATCGTCAGCCTCAACAAACGGCATCATTCACATTTGTCCAAGTTCATCAATTGCCGTTCCTTACACGACTATGAACGAAGTTCCTAAAACACAAGTGGAAAATACAAGTGAGGAAACCCGCCGACCACGTTTAGCCATCCGTATCTTAGGCTTGGTGATGATCATAACGGCAGTTTTAATTGTGTGGTATGCTGCTGTCGTCTACATCGGCTATCAACAAGGCCAAACTCTGTTAAAAGAAAAACAGATCAACACCCTAACCAATCAAATCAACACCCAACTTGAACTAGCACGCCAAAACATAAATGAAAGCCAATACAATTTAGCCCGCACCCGCCTGGATTGGGTGTTAGCCCACGCCCCCAACAATCGAGAGGCAGCAAACCTGCTCACAGAAATTGAAGCGCGACAAAATGCCAGCCCCACCACCGAAATCACAGCCACCGTCCCCCCCACCCCCATTCCCTTACCGACGCCCACGCCTGGTCTGATCGGTGATCCCGACGAAGAGCTTGCTCGTATCCAACGCATCGTTGAAAACAAGAATTGGGAAGAAGCAATCAAAGGGTTACTCGCTTTCCAATTCCAATATCCCAGCCACGAACGGAAAACGACAGACCAACTGCTCTATGATGCCTACCTTGCCAGAGGATTAGAGATAGTTGAGGGTGAACAAGTTGAACTAGGTCTTGCCTACTTTGCTGAAGCAGAAAAACTAGGCAATCTCCCCCAAGAAGCGCTTGATTACCAGCTTTGGGCCGAGCTTTACATGGCCGGCATTGCCTATTATGGCGTCAATTGGGACATCGCCGCTTTCAACTTCCGCGAACTTTGTCTCTCAGCCCCATTTTTCCATGATTCATGTAACCTGCTCCAACAATCACTCATCAATCTAGGTGATCAGTTCGCTTTTGGCCTCGATTGGTGTCCAGCTGAAAGCTACTATCAGGAAGCAGCCTCCTACGGTGCCGATAACATTCTCAACGACAAACTAGGACAAGCCCGCACCAACTGCGCCGCCGCCACCCCCACACCAGCCGGGCCAATAACAGACACGGTAGGCATTACCAATACAGAAACGCTGACAAATCCATAATCAAAGTGACCTCCTAAAAATTCTATTCGCTTGTCTCCCCATCCCTCGTTATAATCACGTCAATGGCAGAGTATGGAGAAACTTTAAGTGCCCGTGAACTAGATGTCCTCGGTTGTATTGTGAACGGCGCTTCTAACAAAGAAGCAGCAGCCGAACTTCACATTAGTCAAAACACAGTCAAAGTTCACTTGCGAAATATCTACACGAAACTAGGAGCCTCTTCTCGAACAGAAGCGGTTACGCTTGCCGTGCAGCAAGGCATTGTCTCCATCCCAGGTACAGCGCCAATCACAGAAGCCGCAGAAGAGCAAGCGGAATCTGTCGTGGACACGGCTGCCGTCAATACCAACGCTGACAACCACGCTGATGACCCCACGGCCGTTTCTGCCCCCGCTCCCAACACCACAACAGAGACACCTACCGCAGCACAATCTCGTAATTGGCTGCATTTGGGCATTGTCGGTATTGTTGCTTTACTTTTGATAGGAACGGCCGTTTACCTATTCACCCAATCACAAAATCAAGCAGACACCATCCCCGCCCCCTCGCCTACCGTGACCGTATTCCCAGAAACAGCTATCGGGCAATCCAACTGGTATACCAGCCACCCGCTGACCGTGCCTCTGGCAAAAATGGCGACAGCCTCTGTCGGTGTAGACATCTACCACATCGGCGGCGAGACCGAGTCCGGCGTCACCGATCTAGTCAACCGCTTCGACACCGCCACCCGCACCTGGCACGAAATGACAGCAAAGCAAACGGCCGTTTCCGACACATCTGCCGCCGTTCTTTTTGGTGAAATTTACGTCCCGGGTGGCCTCACCGCAGAGGGCGTTCCCACCAACATCGTCGAAGCTTACAGCCCTGTCAACAACGCCTGGCGACCGATTGCTAGTTTGCCCAAAGCCATCAGCGGCGGGTTAGCCCTTAGCGATGGCAGCTATTTGTATATGGCAGGCGGCTGGGATGGCACTCAATACCTCGATGATCTCTACCTTTACGATGCCAACAACGACAGTTGGCGGCCTTTATCCAACTTGCCTCACCCCCTAGCCTCAGCCGCTGGCGGCATTGTCGCTGGCCAACTCTACATTCTAGGAGGCACAGATGGAGAATCTAGTTTAGACAATTGTTTCATCTACAACATTGATGAAGACAGCTGGCAGGATTGCCCCTCCATGTTAGCCCCACGAAGCGGCGCAGGAACGGCCGTTATCCTCAACAAACTCTACGTCTTGGGTGGTGATGACGTCATCGGCTCCGATCTCCCCTTCGGCGAATTTTACGATCCCAGCTCCAAAACCTGGCAAGTTGTCAACCTCCCCATGCTAAAAACCCCAACCACCTGGAAAAACTTGGGTGCTGCCAACGTCGAGACCAAAATCTACGTGCTAGGCGGCCAACTAGATGGCAAACTCAGCGATGCCAACTACGCCTACTCCCCCCTGGTCTACCAAACCTTCATCCCAGCCGCAGCTGGAGGCAGTGATCAACAATAACGCTTCCTCTCCTCATTCGTTTCCTCAAAAGACTCCCCGTAAAACCATGTGACCAACTTAGCCTCTGCCCAAGGCATGAGTGCCTGCACCAGTGCCAGACCCGTTTCCGTGGCAAATGCTTCCATGTAGGCAGCTGACGATGCAAAGTAAAGCTCATACATCAAATAAAAACGGGACTGCAAACTACCCGGTTTGCCATCAATACGGGTTACCTCGCTCTTCAGCAAACCAGGAAGCTGCTCAGCCAATGGCAGATGGGTGTTATGGAAAAACTCATCCAGCTTACCCAGATCATCCACCTGTCGATACAATGTCGTTAATTTAAAGTAAGATATCATAATGCGTTTTAGGATTGGTGGCTCGGCCACATCGCAGCCAATTCTCCAATCAATTTTTGCCGTTGTTCTTGATACGCTGCTTTATCAACTCGCCCCGCTTCAAAAGCATCGTCCAAATCGACTACTGCGAGCAAGAGACGGTCAATTTCTTCTTGTTCGCTCTCCACATCTTCTTCGTAGTTATCACCGGTAAGATATCGGTTCAGGACAAACCAGGCGCCCACAACCACGATCAACAAGACGGCACCGCCCACAATGAGTTCGTTGGTGCTGTTGTTCTGCACAGGCAGCATATTGCCAGCTTCATCGAGGATCAATGATGGACGGCCGTTTAGCTCAAAGCTGAAATCATCACCAGCAGCCATATTGGATTTGATATAGCTAGAGAAGCTGCCACCGGGCATTTCCTGCACGCCCTGGTCTACCCAGCCATCGCCAGCCAGCGTCACACCTTCACCGGGAATGATAATATTGGCTTCGAGTGTGTTGTAGAGTAACGGCCGTTCTACCGTCATGCCCTCCTCAAACGGCAAATCATACGACACAATCAAGTTCAACTCCGTCTCACCTGGATTGAGCGGAAGGGTGTCTGCATAGATACCATTCTCCAGTTGAATCACTTCTGTAGCCGGCATCAAGGATTGCATAGAGGCAAACGAACGTTGGAAATTGATATTTTGCGCACCTTCTGGCAAGGTAAAGCGTACCGTCCCTGCCGCCGGGACACCACTCTCACCCACAAACACCTCAACAGTCGGGTTGCTAAACACATAGAACTCATCGACTTGCAAAGTATCCTGGCCAAAACTCAACAACACATGGATACGATCCATGACAACCGCATCGGGGTTGGTGGTAGACTCAAACACCATAATCGGTAAGACTAATTCTGGCTCTGTTGGGGAAATTTGTCCAACATCACTGCTAAAACTCAAGTCATGGTAGCGAGCACTAGCCAGGTAGACCCAATCAGGGTCAACTGGATCAAGTTCAAAAAGGTAACTGCCATCCGCTGCAACCGTTGTGGTCACCGTGACCACCGGCTCGAAATCCTGGCTAAAACCTCGCAGCAGCACTTCCACCCCTTCTGACACCACACCACTTGTCGTGCCGTTCGTCACAAACCCACTGATGCGGGCGCCCTCCAACAGTTCTGCCGGGGCATTGGGATTCACATAATGGTAACTAAATGTGCGGGCATAATCGACAACATCCCAACGTTCTTGCTCAGTCAGTTCATAAGCATGCTCAGGAATGCCGCCACCCGCAACTGCCTCAAAAACAGTCTCATTACTACGGTTAAACCAGTAACGAGCCGCTGTTAAATCTGGCATTTCCGCTTCAGCATTCGCGGCGTCTGGCCCATCGCCTAAGCCCGTTTCCCCATGACAAGCAGCACAGTTCCCTTCATAAACCGTTCGCCCCGCCTCAACAGCCTCAAGCGGCGTGGCCAAGCTGTAAACGGTGGCCAGCACATGCCAACGATCTTCTTCGCTCACAGGCTCACTGTTTTCAGGACCAAAGGGTGGCATGCCACTCTCTAAAATGCCATTGGTGATGCTGTTGTACATCATGCCAGGAAGGCGTGAACGCCGAAATTCGGGATCAGTGTAATCGGCAGGAGGAGCGGGCAAATCGCTGGACAACGCTCCATCTCCTTGTCCAGTTAATCCATGACAGTTGGCGCAGCGATCCAGGAAGATGTCGTGGCCCACGGCAGCATCGGGGATAACAGGCGGCAAGGTTGGTTCCTGGGCAACCAGGGTATCTAAACGCCCAGCCAAGCCCACGCTCAAAACCAGCACGGTGACTATGAGAAATAGCAAACGGCCGTTTCCAGCCATCCAGGGTTTCAATTTCATAGCAGTTCCTTTTCGACTGGTTTATTTAGACTGGAACAGCCAATTGATGACCACAAGCGGCACAGAATTTATCGCCAGCGTCCACCTTGGCTCCACATTGCGTACAGAAACTGGCCTGCCCCTGAGGGGAAACGGCCGTTACCGCCACAGCAGGCTCCTCACCAGAGCGGCGCTGCGCCCGTATCCGGTTAATAGCCGCTTCAATTTGGGCAGCCACATCATCTACCGGCGCTTCCGTGCCCAGGGCATCCAACGCCTTCAATGTTTCAGTGGCAACAGCCATCAACTGATCGCGCTTCGGTTCATACATCTCTTGCGGGATCTCGCCCGTGTCATAATCAAAATCCAACGCCCGAATCTCTTCAAGCACCGCCTCTTTTTGCGTTAAGAGCTGTTGTTTACGGCTGCGGGGACGGGGTTGGCGTTTTTTCTGCGCTAAAAACGGCTGCCCCAAAACCAAACCCGCCAGAATAAGTAAAGATAATCCAAGTAAAATCGAACCAATTGACATATCAAAATGCAGACTGTAGTCCATCGTGACCGTCTAAAAATTAGTCCCCGCTTTTCCGGGGTAAAGGTCAC
>PDQY01000130.1 GCA_002746795.1 Chloroflexota bacterium
TCTGCGCCGTTTGTGCTGAATTTGGGAGGCTTTCCGCAGGAATTTCGCCAGAAAGCATCCTGTCTGGCGTAAATGGCGGCTCTGAGTGCCTCTCTCGTGAGCGAAGGCTTTGAGAGACAGCCCAGCTGTGCCACCCCAGGTGTTCAGGCCATTGAGGTGCCCCTGGCAGCGCAGCTGTCGGTGCCGACGATGGTACATCAGCCGCCACAGAGGCGTGAGCCGCAACTTGTGTGGCGGCGCACTGACGACGCAGTTGGTAGAGCTGCTGATTGGCGGCAGCCAAAGCAGCAGAGGGTGCTGGACGAGAACTCATCTCAGACACAAGCAGGCCAGATCAATCTCAGGCAGCGAACGCATGATCGATTGACACCGGGATCTGCCTGTGCTATTCTCCTTGTGAAACTGAGGAAAAGTTACAGGGGCAAATAAACCTGTCCCCCAATCAAGAGAATAGGGATCGCATCTCCCAGAAAGCCGTAACTTTCCCAAGTCATTCAAAAAAGGCTAGGTGCCGCAAACACCGGCCTTTTTTTTTGGATTGATAAAAAATTAGGGGGAAAAAAGAAGAGGGTTACATAATTTATTGATTATCTTGACGCCGTGATCCGCTACGTGATAAGCTATAAGAAGATCGGTTGGCTTTAATAACCAATCACATGAACCAAACCCTTGTGTCCATTTTCCCGATAAAGCACAAGGGTTTTCTTTTTTGTTTATCCCCGCCTATTAAATCCTAGGACTGACGATGAAATAAAACACGGAACTGCATCGTCAGTTTCAAGGAATACCTCCTTAATCAAAATAAAATAAGGTCTCTGCTAACGTCAATCATATCGACCATTGAGTCAAATCAGCATCAACAGTCGCTAAATCTAACAAGCGAATTCCAGAAGAACGCCAACGCCGCCGGCCACGCCCAGAAGCAGCTAAAACCAAATCACGCGCCTGCTCCTGCGCTTCATCCGTCCATCCAGATGATGAAAACATCGTCACATAAACTTGCCAAATGTCGTCAGTTTTGGGCAGGATGCTGTTCACATTTTGTACCAGCTCTTCAATGGCATCTGGTCCCATCAGCGTATCCCGCCAATAGCAATCACCCAACACCATACTATGTTCTGTCCTACTCAAACCGACCACATCAACATCAAAGTTGCGCGACCATTCACCGCCAACATCTTCAACAGGTATTGGAATCTGTCCATTTGCGCTGGCACGCAATACCCATTCGCGGCAAAGTTCTTGCCAGGTATTTGATTCAATAAATCTAGGCAAACTTTCCCCAATTAAATCTAAGGCAGGGCCATATTGTCCTAATGCCAGCTTAGATTGATTTGCGGAAATGTAGCGATAGAAAAAGCGTAGATAGGGGTCTGTCACCCGGTATCGACCACGACGGGAATCTGTGCCTAATTGGGTCACGGGCACTTCACGCACCACAAAACCGGTATCACGCAAGACACTCAAGTAAAAACTTACTTTACTGCTTGGCAGCCCAGTGCGCTTAGAGATGTAACTCATGGCTTGTTGCCCGTCAGAAATGGCACGCATCACCCCCACATAATGATGTAGATCTGTGATAAAGTCTTGTAACAAGATACGAGATTCATCAACCATCCACGCATTGGCAGGAAGAATGTTCTGGCGCAAATTTTCCATGACAGGCTGCTGAGGCTCAAGTCGTTCCCAATAGGCAGGAACCCCACCCCACATGGCAAATATCGAAACGCGCTCTTTGGCAGAGTAATCTGGGAAGTATTCCCCCATGGTGCCGTAGGACAAGGCAGGCAGCTCCATCGTTGCAGTTGCTCGACCATACAGAGGCGCATCATAGTCAAGCAGATGTTTGCGCATCATGCCCATTTGTGAACCGGCCATGGCCAACATGAGATTGGAATCACTTAACCAACGATCCCACACTTTTTGCAACAAACCAACAAATTTAGAGTCTGCATCGATAAGGTAGGTGATTTCGTCGATAAATAAAGCCACCCGCCGATTTTGAGAAAAGGTTGATAACTGACGTAACGCCAACTCCCAAGACGCAAATGTAAAATCTGGGGGAATTTCGACTTCTGGATCCATGAAAGCCATCAAGGCTTGAGAGAATGAGCGCAGTTGAGACAGTGGCGAGGCTGGTTCAGCAACCCAATAGAAGCCATCGTCGGCGTGTGTTTCCAACCATTGCGCCAATAAGCGTGTCTTCCCCACCCGCCGCCTTCCATATAGGATGAGCAGCGACGCTCTCGAAGAAGCCCATAATCTATCTAATGTTTCCAGTTCTCTGCGGCGCCCTACAAAAGCTGTTCGGAACACGGCATTCCTCAAATAGCATAGTATCAACTAGCCTAGTCTCTACTATACTAACTTGCATAACCAGGTCTAGCTCCCTGACTGTTCTGTATGGGACACGGATAAAAGCGGCGCAATGCCGATAAAAACCATCAGGAGTGACAATGAAATATGGAATTACATCGTCTGTTTCCAGGAACGGTAAGAAAATGAGTGTGTCGTATTATCTAATTTCCGTTCCGAAGCGAGGCAACAGAAGCAGTGCCACCGAGGTTCATCTATGCCCAAGTTCTTCTTTAACATCGTAAAGTGCCAGGTAACTAATCACCAAGTTAAATCTTCTGAGATAACGATATGGCATAATCTTTGGAAGAAAACAAAAGTATTGTTGTATAATGTCAACGATTGGAGCGAAAAACCTACTTTGTATAGTTCCAACTATTATATCCATAAATATACTAGATCGTTTAAAGGGAAAAGTCAAGATATTTTGCAAATTAATTGTTGTGATAGCTCAACGATTATATGTAAAAATTCGTGTAGTATAGTTTTAACTACAATAGTTTGGGCTATATTCTGCCATGATTTTTTTCTGCCGGCTGTTGTTTGGCCAACGGTTAAAAATCATCGTTCAGTCTGAACAAAAATGAATTGTGACCCATTCCATGATGATCACCTTATCCAACCCAAATGAAGTCCGTCGTTTTCAGAGTAAGTCCCGTCATTCTCGTGAATTGTCGGGGCGTTTGTCGGCGTGGGAATTGTCGGATTATAGGAAATGGTGGCGACCATTTGTGGTAAATTTGGAAAGGATAGTGCCGTCATGTGTCTTACTCAACTACCAACAATTGACTAGTTCTTGTTTCGGCAAACTGATAGGATGCACATTGCGCAAAAGTGTGTATTATACTGGGAAAGCTACTTACCTAAATCAATCAAATTTACTCAAGTGAGGAGAGTCTTCTCAAGGAAAAACCTAACAAGTCTTTTCTGAGAATCTCTTGTTACAAATTTGGAGCAATAAGCGTGCAAAGTTCAACATCTTTTTGGATGCACTGGTGGCATCGAATACAAACCTTTGTTGAAAAACAACAAAACCCAGGTCAGTTGGTTTTGATCGGCAGTGCCATGGTGATTGGCGCCGTGACGGGCGTGGCCGCCATTTTATTTATTTGGCTGTTGGCTCAGATCAACAAGTTGGCCTTGCTGGCAGAATCTACATTTGGTGTGATTGGACTGGTCGGCCTTATGGCGCTGGCTGGTTTGATTGTAGGGTTCATTATTGACCGCTGGGCTCGTGAAGCCAAAGGACATGGTGTGCCCGAGGTTATGGAAGCGATTGCCCTGCGTGGCGGTCGCATCCGTGCCCGCGTGGCCGCTATGAAGGTTTTGGCTTCGTCTATCACCATTGGGGCTGGCGGGTCTGCTGGGCGTGAAGGTCCGATTGTGCAAGTCGGATCGGCGCTTGGCTCGACGCTAGGGCAATGGCTTCACTTTTCTGACGAACGGATCCGTATGCTGGTGGCGTGTGGCGCGGCCGCCGGGATTGCTGCCACGTTTAATGCCCCCATTGCTGGCGCTCTTTTTGCGCTGGAAGTGATTTTGGGGCGGTTAACGGTCAGTTATTTTGGGGCAATTGTGCTGAGTGCAGTGTCGGCAAGTGTGGTGAGCCAGTCGCTGCTCGGAGATAAGCATGCGTTTCAAGTACCCACCTACCCCTTGAACCATCTGGGTGAGATTCCTATTTATGCGCTGCTGGGTGTTTTGGCGGCGCTGTGGGCCGTGTTGTTTATCCGATTGCTGTATGGAGCTGAAGATGTCTTTGATCGTTGGTCGGTGCCGCTGCCAGTGAAAACGGCCGTGGGCATGGCCCTTACTGGCCTCACCCTACTCATCCTCCCCGGCAAGCAAGTTTTAGGCCCCGGCTTAGAACTCATAGGCGAGTCTATTGCTGAAGATTTCAACTTGACTTTAGCGATGATGGGGCTGCTTCTCGTGGGAAAATTGCTGGCAACTATGTTTACCTTAGGAGCTGGCAATTCAGGCGGCGTGTTTGCTCCCTCGCTGTTTATGGGCGCGGTTTTAGGCGGTATGGTGGGCACGGTAGGGCACAGTTTGTGGCCTGAGGTAGTGGCTAATCCAGGGGCATATGCCATCGTGGGGATGGCGGCCGTTTTTGCTGGTGCGGCGCGTGCCCCTATCACAGCTATTTTGATTGTGTTTGAAATGTCCGGTGACTATAAGCTTATCTTGCCGTTGATGCTGGCAACGGTGCTTTCTACATTGCTGGCAGAGCATTTGTTTTCAGACTCTATTTATACGCTTAAATTGAAAATGAAGAACATCAACTGGGGGCGTGGCTGGGATCAAGATGTTTTGCATGGTGTTCTTGTACATGAGGTCATGACTAAGCATAATATCGAGACTGTGCCCGTAAACATGCCGCTCGCTCGCTTAAAAGAAAGATTTAACCATTCTAATTCTCACGGGTTGTCGGTGCTAGATGAACAAGGCAAATTATGGGGCGTGGTCACCATTACAGATGTAGAACGCGCCTGGAGTGATGAGATAGCTAAGGACACGCCAATCTCTGAATTTGGCACAACCTGGCCTTACCTGAAGATTGTTTTTGCCGACGAGTCGATTGGGAACGCCCTGGCGCGGATGAGTACCCGTGGCTTAGGCAGGCTGCCTGTCGTCTCCCGAGAAGACCCCTACGAGTTATTGGGCTTGATTCGACGGCAGGACATCATTCGCGCCTATGATTTGGCGCTGACTCGCCGCAATGAAATTCAGGCACGCAATCAGAGAATGCAGGATTTGAAGGAACAAGACAACACAAAGTTTGTGGAGATTTATCTCAATGAGAGTGACCCTGTAGTGGGACAAAGTGTTCAATCTGTAGCAGATCGGCTCCCCCACGATTGCGTTTTGATTTCGATTGAGCGAAACGGCCATGTGATTATTCCTCACGGGGATACACTGTTTGCATCTGGTGACCATATTACGGCATTTACTCGAGTGCAAGATGCAGCATCACTGTTTGGTTCTTTGCATCAAAGCTAAGTGCGCATCCATGAATAAGTTACGGCATTGGTGAATAATGCGCTTCAAGTGACCTGACCCTCTGTAAAAAGGGAATTTATTTCTAGACGGGAAAGGTTAGTGGTAGATGCGTAATTCTGATTGATGCTTTAGATAAACATCAAAGTATCCCTAAGTATATCAACGTATACTCTGAAGCATACAGCGTATACCATCGTATACACAGAGATGCAACAGGAACACGGAACGTTATCGGTTTGTGATCTGGCAAAAGGGGAGGGGGGAGCCTTGATAAATTCATCGAGGCAGAATTACAAATGAGCTTCATACAAAATACTAGCATCTCATGCTCAAACAAATGCCTGTGAGGGAAACGAGCCTATAGCGCAAGCAAACACCGTTTATACGTTAATTTATGCCTGTTTGGCGCCAAATATCTATTCAAAAGTTGATATTTGAGCGTTTATGAGAAACAGATACCTGTTTGCGCTGCAATGATCCAAAAAAGAAGGGGGGAGGGGAGCGCCCTAGAGGACAAAGAGGTACCTGAAAAATTAAATATCAGGTAACATATACTAGCGTATACGCTGTAATCCACGAATTACAACAGCGTATACACTGATATACTATTAAAAATCGATACGGTTGCGGAATTTGGGCGAATCGCTGCGACTCATAGGGGGGGCGGGAATCTCATCATTGAGATAGAAATCCCACGCATACAGAAGCAAGTATTTAGCCAATTGAGAAGC
>PDQY01000005.1 GCA_002746795.1 Chloroflexota bacterium
CGGATGGGTTTCGTGTAGTGGCCAGGATAACATCGACTTTGAAGTTACGTGTGCACCTCAGTGCGGGCAATCTCCAGGCTGTCCAAACACCGATGCGGGTGTGCCGTCAATGAGCAACATTCAGCCAACACCCACCCGCAACATGACCGATCACCCTGGCAATATTCCCATTACCTGGACTGAAAACAGCACACTCACCTTTCATTTTGGCCCAGAAACGATATGAAGCACCTCTTGGTTTGGTTTTGTGGTAATTACCTATTTAACCAATTGGTGCTTTTTTGTGCATTTTTCCTTTTACTGAAAAACCCTTATTGCGATAGAACTATATTCCTACTATAATTCCTTGAGCCGTATCTACACAAATTTTAGCTACAATCCAAATGGAGGTGATGCTATCGACCCCCCAAAGAAAGACTCGTAGTTTCTTGTGTAATTCACAAATCGTGATCAAGTTTTGTCCGCGTTCACTCCCTCAAGACGAGATAGGGTTGAGCGTTGACAAGTTTTTAACCTCATTCAAAAGGATGGAGAACGTTTAAGGAGACGACATGAAAAAATCAGTTTTACTTTTCACTTTGGTTATCGTTTTTGCTGTGTTGTTAGCTGCTTGTGGTGGCGGAGGTGCTGAAGAAGCAGATTGTGCCTCAGAAGATGTGTTCTGTATTGGTTTGGTAACTGACGTTGGTGAAGTTGATGATAAATCATTCAACCAATCAGCCTGGGAAGGCGTGCAACAAGCCGTTGCAGAGCTCGATGCCCAAGCTGAGTATATTGAAACCGGTGACGCCAAAGATTATGGTGCCAATATTGATCTCTTTACCAACAAAAATTACGATGTGATCGTGACGGTTGGCTTTGCTTTAGGGGAAGCTACTGCTGAGGCTGCTGGAAAATATCCTGATATTGATTTTATTGGCGTAGACCAATTCCAAGTCGAAGCTATGGATAACTATGCTGGCCTTATTTTCCCTGAGGATCAAGCTGGTTTCCAGGCTGGTGCGCTGGCGGCTATGCTTTCAGAATCAGACACAATTGCGGCTGTATTAGGTACAGATTTGGTGCCGCCAGTTGTGGCTTTTAAAGAAGGATATGAAAGTGGTGCCAAGTATATTAATCCTGACATCAATTTGATCTCAACCTATCATCCAGGTGGGATGGATGTGGCTTTCACCGATCCAGAATGGGGTGCTACCACCGCAAAACAAGCTGTTGACCAGGGTGCTGATGTTGTGTTTGGTGCTGGTGGTAAAACCGGTAACGGTGCTTTGATTGAAGTTGCTGGTGTGGAGGGTACTTACTGCATTGGTGTGGACTCAGACCAATGGGAGACTGTTCCTGAAGCGCACAAATGCCTGGTTTCTAGCGCGATGAAGCTGATCACCCCTGGTGTTTTTGACCTCATAAAATTGTCTAAAGAGGGCAGTTTGCCTGGAGGTAACTTTGTAGGTAGTACCGCGTTGGCTTCTTTCCACGATTTTGAGGATCAGGTGCCGCAAGATGTGAAGGACAAGCTGGCTGAAATTGAAGCTGGTTTGTTAGATGGTTCTATCTCCACCGGATATGGTCAGTAATTCATAAATTCTGATTCTATTTGAATATGCGATGCACTTTCAAAGGTGTGTCGCATATTTCTTTATATCGGGGGAGAAAACCTTTGCAGTTTCTTTAATTTAGGGTATTCACTATGGCGACAGAAGAGCAACAAGAAAAAACTGATAGTTCAACTAGTTGGCTTTCGCGTGTGTGGAAAGCCTCGAGTGTGCCTGTGCTTTCTATTGTGCTGGCCTTATTGATTGGGGCAGTGATTATCGGAACTTCTGGTTCGAATCCGATTCAGGCTTATGTATCTCTCTTGAGTGGTGCTTTTGGTAATCCTGATGCCATTCAACGAACTTTGGAAAAGGCGACGCCGCTGGTATTTGCCGGGTTGGCGGTCGCGTTTGCTTTTAAGGCGGGTCTTTTCAACATAGGGGGCAGTGGACAATTGCTTTTAGGGGCCATCATGGCGGGTTATATTGGCTTTGCTGTGGATGGTCTTCCTTTTATTCTTCACATGCCGTTAGCGCTTTTGGTGGGCAGTTTGGCTGGCGCCTTGTGGGCCGCAATTTCTGGGGCGCTTAAAGCATACACGGGAGCCCATGAAGTGATTACGACGATTATGCTGAATTATATTGCCATCAACCTCACGGATTTTTTATCTAATAAACCGTGGAAGGATGAAGGGATTATTGCACGCACACCGGCTGTTTTGGAAACGGCCGTTATTCCGACGTGGACGTTTATCCCGGTGGGCTTTATCCTGGCCTGCTTGATGGTTGTGTTGACTTATTACCTTCTGTATAAGACAACCTTGGGCTATGCCATTCGCACAACGGGTCTCAATCCAGATGCGGCGTTGTATGCAGGCATCAAAGTGAGTACCGTGATTGTGATGACAATGGCTTTTAGTGGTTTTTTGGCCGGTATGGGTGGTTCTATTGAAACGTTGGGTGTGGTAGGTAGGTATCAACCTGGATTTAATGCTGGCCTTGGTTTTGATGGTATTACGATTGCTTTGCTGGCAAAGACGCATCCACTGGGTGTGATTCCCGCTGCTATTTTGTTAGGAGCTATGGACGCCGGTGCCAGTCAAATGCAATTTAATGCTGGGGTACGCTTCCAGATTATTGATGTGATTCAAGCGTTGATTTTATTCTTTGTCTCCGCAGATATGATTGTGCGTAAGATTTTAGGTTCCCGTGTTGTTGATGAAGAAAAAGTGACGTTGAGTACAGGCTGGGGTGGTTAAGGAGGATATGATGGCAGATTCATCTGCAACAGCAACGAAAAAACGCGCACGCTTTAATATCAATCCTGTGGTTTTGGTGCTGGGCGTGATCATAATCATAGGCATCATCGGTTATTATCTTTGGCGACCACAACAGGCAACGGCCGTTTATGCCTCAACCTTACGCCAATCAACTCCGCTGGTATTAGGGGCTCTCTGCGGCCTGATTGGCGAGCGATCCGGTATTATCAACATCGGTATTGAAGGTCAAATGCTGATGGCTGCTTTTGTGGCATTTTTGGTCAATGTCTACGTCGGTAATCTCTTGATTGCGGGTATTGCTGGTGTGCTTGTAGGCGCTCTGATGGGGCTGTTTTTGGCATGGATGTCCATTAGTCTCAAAATGGATCAGATTATTGGCGGTACGGTCATTAACATTTTGGCCTTAGGGCTTACGAGCTTTTTCTATGTCGTTGGCTTGACCACAAAAGGGAAGATGCAACCCATTCCGTTGGGACCGTTAGCTGATATTCCCTTGATTGGCCCCGTTTTATTTAATAATGCTCCGATTACATATATTACGATTATCCTTGTTTTTGTGGTGCAATTTGGTCTGTTCCGCACGGTGTGGGGGTTGCGCACCCGGGCGGTTGGTGAGCATCCTAGTGCTGCAGATACGGTTGGCATTCGCGTTAATATGACCCGGTATCTTAATACCGCGTTGGCGGGGTGTTTTGCTGGCCTGGCCGGTGCTTATCTCACGTTAGAAGCTGTCGGCTCCTTTGAACGGGCGATGACAAACGGTCGGGGTTTTATTGCTTTAGCTGTGATGATTTTTGGTAAGTGGACGCCGCTTGGCGCCTGGGGAGGCGCACTCCTATTTGGGGCTGCCAGTGCGCTGCAAACACAGTTCCAATTTTTGGGTTTGGATTTTATTCCCCATCAATTTGTGGGCATGTTCCCTTATATTCTAACAATTATTGTCCTCGCTGGATTTGTTGGTCGTTCCAGACCGCCAGCAGCTGAAGGCCAAGTTTACGATCCAGAATAGTGAGGTGAGATGATGAGTAATGCAGATAATTCAACTATTGTTCTGGAAGCCAGGGGAATTACTAAACGGTTCCCTGGTGTGATAGCGAATGACAGCGTAGACCTCAAACTTTATAAAGGGGAAATTTTTGCCTTTTTAGGTGAAAACGGTGCTGGAAAAAGCACTTTGATGAATATGCTCTATGGCCTTTATCATCCTGATGAAGGGGACATCTGGATAAAAGGCGAAAAGGTTGAGCTTAAGAATCCTAGTGATGCCATTTCCCGAGGCGTTGGTATGGTTCATCAGCATTTTCAATTGGTGCCGGTGATGACTGTGGCTGAGAATGTGATGCTTGGCTCCGAGATCACCCGTGGAGCCGGTGTGCTTTCATGCCGTGCTGCTGAGAACCGGGTTCAGGAGTTGTCTAAGCATTATGGCTTGGAGGTGGATCCCACCGCGATGGTGGAAGATTTGCCTGTGGGCACCCAACAGCGTGTGGAGATTATCAAGGCGCTTTACCGTGATGCTGATATATTGATTTTGGATGAGCCAACGGCCGTTCTCACGCCCCAGGAAGCCAATGAACTATTCCGCATTATGAGAGATTTGACGGCTGAAGGCGTCTCTATCATCTTCATTACCCATAAGTTGAAAGAAGTGCTGGCGGTAGCTGATCGCATTGGTGTGTTGCGTGGAGGCAAAATTGTGGGCACAGCCGAACCTGCAAAGTCTACGGAAACCAGCCTGGCCGAACTCATGGTTGGTCGCAGCGTGATTCTGACAGTGGAAAAGGAGCCACCACAACCGACCGACGTAGTACTTGAAGTGAAAGGTGTGGAGGTCAAAGATGATCGGGGTCAGCTTGCTGTTGATGGGGTGGACCTGGCGGTTCGGGCTGGTGAGATTGTGGGCATTGCCGGGGTGCAAGGGAATGGACAACGTGAGTTTGTTGAGGCGCTAGCCGGGCTGCGTAAAATTGAAAGTGGTGTGGTAACCATCAGCGGTGTGGAATGTACTAACTTTTCTCCTCGTCAGATTACGGAGTTAGGTGTGGCACACATCCCGGAAGATCGTGAAAAACATGGCTTAGTGATGCCTTATTCTCTGGCTGATAATATGGTGCTAAATACCTATTATGTCTCCCCCTTTGCTTCTGGCATTGTCATGCATCAGGATGCGGTTAACAAAAATGGAGAGAGGCTTGTTGCTGAATATGATGTGCGTGCGCCAGGCGCTTTCACCCATGCGGGCAATCTTTCTGGTGGGAACAAGCAAAAAGTCATTGTCGCCCGTGAATTTTCTCGTCCTATAGAACTTTTGATTGCGGCGCAGCCGACACGTGGTATTGATGTGGGTTCAATCGAGTTCATCCACTCACAAATCATTGCGCAACGGGATCGGGGAATAGCGGTGCTGGTGGTTTCGGCTGAATTGGATGAAGTGTTGGGGCTGGCTGATCGCGTGGCTGTGATGTTTGATGGCCGTATTGTGGCTGTCTTGCCTATTGAAGAAGCGACCAAAGAACGTGTAGGTTTGTTAATGGCCGGGGCCGGGTGAATGGATAGGTTACCCACGCTGAAAAATTCGCAATCATGAAGTTACTGGGCTATAATCAAAGGAACCTGTCGGATTAAAACAATTAAAATAAGGGTAAGAAAATTAACTTAAGCCCCGCACGCCAGCGGGGTTATTTCATTTATTTTTGCTATTCGTAGGGTAATCATTGTGCGGAGAAATAAGGAACAATGACGAACGACCAATATGTTTACATGACCGAAGAAGGTCTACAAAAAATCAACGAGGAATTAGAATATCTCAAAACGGAAAAGCGTGAAGAGCTTTCTGATAAGCTTGAAAAAGCAATTGCGCAGGGCGATCTCAAAGAGAATGCAGATTATCATGCGGCGAAAGAAGAACAGGCTTTTGTGGAAGGGCGTATCCGCGACTTAGAGGATTCGCTGCGTCGAGCAAAGATTATTGAGGATGCAGGACCATCTGATTTTGTTCGGGTGGGCAGCACGGTTACTGTTTGTGAGGTGGGGTACGAAGATGAAGAAGAAACTTATTACATCGTTGGTGCCCACGAAGCAGATCCGGCTAATGGTCGTATTTCTAATGAATCACCGATTGGCCGTGCTTTGCTAGGTGCCTCAAAAGGTGCCGTTGTCAGCGCCATGACTCCAGGCGGACAAATCCAATTTCAAGTCAAATCAATTGCATAATTGAAAAAAGGTGTTCAGTGAAAAAATAAGAGCTGCCTCATGGCAGCCCTTTTTGTTTGTAACTGGCTATCTGATGGGGGCTTGGCCTACTCGTAGTTTTATTTGTGGTAGGCTGCCAATTGAAACAGAAGGAACCTGTGATCCCTACAGTTTTAACTGACGTACCACTTGAGTGGGGACACCCAGTTGAGGTGGCTGTTAACTCAAAAACTGGCTATGCCTATATTATAAATGAAGGCGCTCACATCACTGTAGAAGGAGATATTTTCCATTTTTGAGAAGGGCAGCAGTTGATCGGCCTACAGTCCCCTTGGAGATGTATGGGGAGGCATTTCAGTATGGGCTGCCGATGTTTTTTCTTTTATTCGGGGAGGGGTAACAGCAGGAACGGTTTACCTGAGTCTGTTTGCAGATTGTGGCAGGGAGCGGGTGTGCAGGAATATGGGTCAAATATACCGAGGCGCAGTTGGTAGGCGTCAGCTAAACCTGTGGGAAGTTGATGCTTTTGTATGATGATTGCTCCTTCTTGCCAATGAGGCTGCCATAGATTTTGCGGATCGTCTGTGTCCCAATTGTAATCTTCAGCGATGATTTCCCCGGTTTCATCCAGAACATGCACGAATAAACGCATGGGTTGGCTGCTGCGAGTGACTGCGCGCCAATAGGTGATGAGGTCGTCTTCTACAACAGTGTAGCCTAAGAATTGGAGTTGGTGGCCAAACACGGTTTTGGCTGGATTTGGGGGGGCAATGGGAGGCAAATTTCGTATAGAATATTGCGTATAGGTATCTGCTGTTGTGCGCTCTGCCTGCCAATTTTCCAGGAAAGTGATCAATGTTGGATCGAGGGGCAGTGCCAGGGGATGGAAGATGAAAGCATCGTGAATGCCCTCGGTGTTGGGGATAACAAGCGTATGAATTATGTCATCTCCTGACTCTAAACCGAAGGTGTTTACTGCTATATCGTCTTGATTTAGATAGAGTTGCATTGTTGCCGGATCCATCGTGTCGGGAGACCATCCCCCAATTGACACTGAACTGCCATTTTGCTTATCGTTGATCGCTTTGCCAATATCCCGTAAGGCTGTCTGCCACACAAAAGGAACGTCGCCACCTGGAGGCCAAACAACGAACATGGACCAGGCAGTCCAGCAGGCATACATGATGCCGAAAAGCAGCAGCACGACGGTACTGATTTTGGCTTTGCTTGTGGATATGTCGTGGATAACTGTGGATAACTGTGGAATATTGTGAATAACTATGGCCGGAAAGATACCTAATATGGGCAGCAGGTTGATCATACGGATGGTGCTGGGTGCATTTATTGTGACTAAACTGGGGACAATGGCTGTCGCTAGCCACAGCAACAAAAACCCATATCGTGCATCCCGCCAGCGCCACAGGCAAAGGGGCAAACTCACGTAAAACAAGAGTGCCAGAATGGGGCCAAAAATCGGCATTCCTGCCACCCCTTGCCGCCACAGCGGATCGCCTACAAAGCCAAATCCACTTAGAATTTTAAGTCCGTTTGCTAACACGGGTTGTAAGCTGCCTGCCATCATTGCTCGCAGCGGCGCATCCAATTCTGCAATGCGAAACTCGGAGCCAGGATGGGTGAGTAAGTAATAACTCAATGGCGCAGCTGCCAAGGCAAACACCAGGAAAAACAGCATTACCCCGCGCCTGCGCTGCTTCAATGTCTCCCAATGAAAAATTGCTAAATATATTGCCAACAGCCCGTAAAAAATTGGCACAGCCCGTGCCGCCATGTAGGTATAAACACTTAATCCTGCCAGCAACCCCGCAATAGCGAATGAGACGATGGTTTTCTTCTGTGCCTCGGCGCTGAGTACGAGTTTGTGTTGCGGTAGCAATGGCCAGCTTTGCCACCAGAAGTATGCCGCTAATCCCGAGAATACTGGCAGCATGATAGCACGCAATCCCAAGCGGCTATAGAACACGGGGAAAAAGAGAACGGCCGTTATCCCCATCGCTATTATTCCCACCTGCCAGCCAAACAACTTCCGCGCCAGCACAAAAGTGATTGAGACACCCATCAGCCCCAGGTAGGCAGAGGCCAAGCGCAATGCTAACGGATGATCACCTATGAGAGCGACCAGCAGCGCTTGCCAATAGTGATAGCCAGCCTCATGTCCGTAAGCTCGCGTAAAGTAAAGGGCATGCTCCCCCGACAAAATCAACCGGTCGATGAGCCAGTTTGCCACCTCATCATGGGCAATGCCTGGCGGTGAAATCGCCGTCAGGCCAAGCAAGCGCAGCGCCGCAGCAACGAGCAAAATACCCACAAGAATCCACAGAAATGACGAGCGATGCGTGAGCAATGATGACTTTCTGTGTCTACTGTAGTGACGTTCAGCACTAGTTTGCGTCTCTGCATTAAAATCTTTCATGCTAGATTCGCAATCGTGCCGCGAGGGGGCGAGGTAGGATAGAGCGCAGCACAGCACGTTCTTCTTCGCCGATGATGCGCAGGATGATGAGACCGGCTGCATACATGGCTAAACCAACAAGGACGCCCAGAATGGGGAAGGTGAACCAGGTGATAAGCGCCATAATGGGAACGATAACGGCCGTTAACGCCAACGGTTTTGCCAATAACTGCCACCAGTTCACCCCGGTCATCTTCTTACGCAAATAGTAAGCAAACATGATCATCAGTACCACTTCAGACAGAATCGTCGTCACGCCAGCTGCCACAAATGAAAACTGGGGGATAAAGATAAGGTTGGCGATGATGTTAAAAGCGACAGCTATCGTAAATGCATGTGCCTGCATTCTCTCTAGACCCAAAGCAATCAACATATAATTCGTGACACTGTTCAGCCAGCCAATTGGAATTGCCCAAATGACAATTTGCAGGGCAATGGCTCCCTGCGGCAAAAACTCAGGCCCAGCGACAATAGCAACCAGCATGGTAGCCAAGAACGTCGTTGAAGCAGCAATCGGCAGCGCCAACAGCAGCATCAGCTTGAGCGACAAAGTATACATGCGCCGTGCCGCTTCCAGCGAGCGTTCGATTTCCCGCAAGATAATGGGGAACAACGCCAGTGTAAAAAAGGAGGGCACGATTTGCAGCGCATTGAACCATTTATAAGCACTGTTGTACCAGCCAACCACTTCTTCACCATCAGGCAGCATGATGCGCAGCAGGTACACATCAATGGAGATGAAAATTGTTTGCAGCAAATGGATGAGCATCAAAGGGAATCCAAGGCGAACCATTCGCTTTTGCAAGCCCCAGTCCACTTTCCAGGGGCCAGGCAATGTGAAATTTTGCTGTGCTAGCAGCAGTAAAACCACCAACGTGATCACGTTTGAAATGATAGAGACCACTGCCAGTCCGATAAAACTGTAGCCCAAAAGCAGCACGACGACGCCAAAACCCACTTTCATGATGGTGGTCAAGGTAGTCACGGCGGCGGGCAATTCAGCCTTTTCATGCACGTAAAACAGGCTGGTGACCCCTTTTGACATCCCTGAGAAGACCATGCCGAGCATGATGAGAAGAATGGCGATGATTTCTGCTGTGGTGAGCGGATTGCTGAACAAGTTGGTCGCTTGAACCAAAATGACAATGGGTATGATCCCTACAAACGCTGCTCCGATACGCAATATGGAGGTGTTAAACAAATAACGACTGGCCTGATTGCGGTCTTGAGAAACTTCACGGACTAGTAATATGTCGAGCCCATAGTTGGCAATGATTTCAAAGATCATGGCTGTGGCAATGGCTGTGGAATAGCTGCCTGTTTCAGCTGGCCCCAACACGCGCAAATAGAACATAGCAAAGACAAAGTCAATGCTGCGATTGAACAAGTTGAGAACCATCGGAGCCATGCTGTTCTTTGCCAAGCTGCGCGTGGTAGACATCTCCACGTCTGGGCGAACTAACTGCCGCCACACCCAAACCAGCCCCACAAAGGCGAGGATGATAAGCCCCATGAAGCTGGCCAGGCCGCCTAATTGAAAGCTGGTGGGGCTGTATTTGAAGCGAATGGTCCAATCACCTTCTTCCAGCAAGACGCCCCGGAAGTTGCCGTTGACTAGCAACACCTTAGTTTGCTGTTCCTTGTCTTCCTTTGTGCCTGCGGGGCGCACGAAGGCTTTCCAACCTGGGAAATAGCTGTCGTTCAAGATCAACCAAGCGGGTTCGTCTACGCTGGCGGAGAGGAGGACTTCGCTGCTGCCGTACTGGTCGATGGTGGCGGGCGTGTATTCATTTGGCGTTGAAGATTGAAAATTGAAGATTGAAGATGGGGTGTCTGGCGCGGCCTCTTCAATCATTACCTTTAAATCTTTTTCCTCAATTACCACATAATGCCGTGGATCAAATTCTTGCATTGCCAGGAGGGCATCATCAACAACGGCCGTTGCTGTTATAGGCAGCGTATAAGCGCGAGGGGCTGCTCCGAGATTTTCATAGATGCGCACCCCTTCACCTTGCCAGGACAGGGCATACTTGGGCGAATCAATCGTTTCGCTGGTGATGACATACTTCGTATTCAGGATATCTAGCAGCGGTGAGTGAAGCGATTCCCAATGGGTGATGGGTTGGATTTGGTTGTAGAGCAGCGCATTTTGCGGTTCGATGGCCGCCATGTATTCCGTGTACTGTTTGGGGATGATTGAGTCGTAGCCGCGAATGTCTTGGAAGTTATACAGCCAACCCGAATTGGCTCGGAAGGGAATGTCGCCGCTGGGGGTGTAGCTGGTCAACCGCCAGAGACCCGGTTGTTCTTCCAGCCACTGCACCATCTCTGGCTTGTAGGCCAGCAGTGCCGGATCGGTAGCTGCGTTGAAGCCGTAGTTAGCGAGCAGAGAATCTATGATGATGACAATAACGGCGAGCCACTCCCATAACGGCCGTTTCCCCACACCAGGTACCGTCAAGAAAATCAGACACCGGCTCGCCCGTAGCACCACACCCGAAGACACCAGCATCAGCCCCAAAATAAACAACTGCCGGAACTGGTAACTGTAAAACGCAATCGTGCTGTCAAAGGCCAAATCGGCCAGCGCCATGCCCAAAAAGACACGCTCAATCATAGGCTCCAACTGCGAGTAAAACGCTCGTGAGCCAAACAAGCCCACGAGTAGCAAAAGCCCGCTCCAAAAAGCTAGACTAGCCATCCCTGTTATCCCCGATGGTGTCCCCCACAGGAAAACCAGAGAGTGGAGAGTGGATTTGAGAGAGTTACGGCGACCTAATTGCCAATCCCTAACCTTCACGCTCGTATTGGCCAGGTAATCCGCCCCGAAGCCGGCCAATGCCGCCACACATAACGTCAGCGGGAATATCCACCTAAACGGCGTGTGCAGTTGGTTGATAAACGGCAGCCCGTAATACAGCAGCGCATACAGCGGCGTGCCAAAAATAAACGCCACTGAAAAAAAACTCAGCCCCACAAAGAGCCAGGTATGAAAATGCCGCAAGCCACAATTCGTGGCCAGTGACTTGCTTCCCTGTGTCTGCCGCCTCCTGATCCTTTGAATGGCATGCCACACACCCAAAACCATCAAAAACAGGGGCAAAATCCCTAGATAAATAGCCCCTTCAACATAGTTTTTAAAGCCCCATTCGTTATGAGTTCTTGGATGACCATAGCGGTCAGTTGTGAAGGGAACTTGCTCACCCGTGCGCACATGGCGGTAGCTGTGCGTGGCGGGATTGCCATAGAAATTAGGCAAAACCAACGTCAAGATACGGCGTGGCTTGAATGCCCAGCTTTGTACCTCAGCAAATGAGGCTGAGCCTTCACGGAAATTCGCTTGTCCCACCTCGAAAAGGGGAATCAACTGTACCGACCCCAGTAACAAGCCGACGAGAACCATGCTGCTGAGCCACAAAAACGGCCGAGAAATAGCAGGTGAGAGTGGCTGCGAGGTGCGTGAATCTTGGCGCTTACGGATGATGGCATACGCCATACGGCACACGGCATAAATCGCCATGATCAACAGCGTGTAATAGGTTATCTCAATGTGCCCGGCGAAAATTTGTACGCCTAACGCTGCCGCGCCCATCCCAGCCCAAATAATCTTTAACCTTGATTCTGCTATGATCTTCTCAACGCAAGCCAGCAAAAATGGCAGCCAAATTGCAGCACCAATAATCATGGGAAAAACGGCCGTGCTAATCACCAGGAAAGCAGAGGCTTGAAAAACAACACCAGCAATGGCAGCGCTCGCCCGGTGCATTCTCAACACCCGCCCAAACAGATACATCAACACCCCAGCCAACCATAGTTGGCTTAGCGCATACCAACCATATGCTTTGGCTAAGGGCAGAATTAAGAAAAATATACTAAAAGGATAATACGCAGAGTGTTGACCTGCTGCCAGGAAGGGGGCGCCAGCAAACAAGTATGGATTCCACAAGGGAATCTCACCTGCTTTCACACTTTCAGCGACAAACTTTTTCCAAACATAATTTTCAATAACGAGATCTGTAACGAGATGATTTTGTGGAATTTGCGCCTCAAACTCCGGGGCGGCGTGCTGCCAGGGAGCCCATTGAAAAAGATTGTCAGCCGGGAGCATCGTTTTGCTGCCAAACGTAACAGAACCATAAAGCAAAATAGGGAGCAGCAGCAATCCTAAAACGATTAAAAAATCAGCCCAGTAAGAGTGGAGTCGTCTTGCCATTAGTAAAAAACAAAATCAGGGCTATCACTAGCCCTGATAAAAAACCTTTTTAAATTTGAGCAGTTCTTTAAACTCACACGGCCATTTTAACAAAAAAAATAGATGCAAACATGACGCAACCTGCACAATTTTCTAACATCAGATTTTTACTTAATCGGCTCCTTGTCGATGCGGATAGCACCAGAAGTTGCCCCCATGCTAATGCACTCAATGGGAGTGAGACGAAATTCCAGACCTCCGCTTACCCAACGAAGCGCTTCTTGCAAGACACCAATCGCAAAGTGACATACAGGATGGTCTGTCTTCACTCCCCAACACATTGGGCAGCGATCAATATAATATACAAAATGATCATCAAACTCTTCCACCCGACTTGGCTGATCGCTAAATTGGGTGAAAATACGAGCTACGGCAGGCAGCCCGATTTTCAGTTTCGTCTGCAGCGGTAAAACCTTGAAGGCGAGATCCCCGGCTCCTGCCAAGGCTCCAAATTGTTTAAGCCCACGAGAAAAAGTAGCCCGTCCGCCACGCAAGGCTAATCCTCGTCCGCCACGGGGACCATATATATCCTCTAGTCCACGATTAAGGTTAGAAAAATAGGCAAAATCAAATCCTTTTTCTAGGTTATCAGGGGGTAAATCTGTGATGAATGTGCGCATGTCGATTAAGTTTAGTAACGCATTGAGTCCATTACGCCCCATCACTTCCTCTAGGGAGACTAAAATAATGCGAGCCATTTTATTAGGGTAGTAATAGCCACTCTCAGGGACTAAATCTTTCATGACAACCTCCGAGTAGTTCTGGTAAAGTGGTAATAATAAATTATGGGTGTGTCCTAACCTGCGCGATTTTCTAATGTGGCAAATAATGTTTCCATGTCTTTAAACTGGTGTTCCCGAGAAGAAAGGCTGGAAACGTGCACCGTTAGTCGCTCAGATTCTGGTAGTTCATTTAACTGTCGTCGCTCCAGGGCAGGATAGAAATATTGGATAGATGCTTGCAACCTCGCAGTACAGCGTTCTACTATCTTTTGGCAGCGTTCTGGAGTGGTGATAATGACAAAATCGCCAGAATCTGTGTGACCGATAAAATCGTCGCTGTTGCCAGTTTCTTGAATGGTGTTTGTCACCATCAACGTGATTGCACGAGAGACATCATCAGCCGCGACAAAACCGAATCGGTCTCGGAATTTATCCAGGCCACGAATTTTTGCCAACACAATGCCCCAGCTTGGTTGACGGATCATCGTGTCTAGTTTTTCGCGCACGACGATACCTTCTGACAAATTGGTGACGGGATTAACCAGGGTGTTTAGTCTGGCTCGCCGTAAAGCATTGCGCACTCTTAGCCGCAATTCCTGGATATCGAATGGCTTGGTAATATAATCGACCGCACCTAATTCAAGGCCAGCTAATTTGTCTTCCCGTTCCCGTTTTTCAGTCAAAAAGATGATGGGAATGCTTTGTGTTCGGCGTGAGCGTCGTAATTGCCGACACACCTCATAACCATTAATATCGGGGAGGCGAATATCTAAGACAGCAACATCTGGGATGTCTGCCAGGATCGCTTTAACTGCTTCTTCACCACGCATGGCATTATCCACTTGGTACCCTTGCGCCCGAAAATATGCTGTCAACATTTCTGCTAAATCAACATCATCTTCTACGATGAAGATTTTGTGTTCTGTTTTATTATCAGCCACTATACATGTCCTAAATATTTTGTAACCGTAGGGAGTGAACGCTTACAATATTTTTTTTGAATGATAGGCTATCAAACAGTATCGACCACGCAAGCGTATTTGGGGTGAATGAAGGTGGAGATTCAGTTGATAACTACAATTGAATTATTTAATAGGTTCTTTGTCAATGCGAATGACGCCAGCCTTAGCTCCCATACCGATGCATTCTATTGCATTAACCCGGAATTCAAGACCGCCGCTTATCCAACGCAATGTTTCTTGCAAAATGCCCACAGCGATGTGGCAAACTTCATGCTCTGTTTCAACTCCCCAGCACATGGAACATCGGTCGATGTAGTAAAGATAATGATCATTATATTCTTCTACTCGGCTTGTTTGGTCACTGAACTGGGTAAATATCCTGGCGACTGCTGGCAACCCAATTTTGAGCTTTGTTTGCAGGGGGAGAACCTTGAATGCAAGGTCACCAACGCCTGCGAGGGCGCCAAACTGTTTTAGTCCACGGGAGAAAATGGCGCGGCCACCCCGTAGGGCTAATCCCCGGCCGCCACGAGGTCCATAAATATCTTCTAAACCTCGGTTGAGGTTAGAAATGTAGGCGAAATCAAATTCTCTTTCCAGATTATCTGGAGGCAAATTGGTCATAAAGGGTCGCATGTCGATTAAGTTTAGTAGGGCGTTTAACCCATTCCGTCCCATGACTTCTTCCATTGAGGTCAATAGAATACGCGCCATTTTGTTGGGGTAGTAGTAGCCACTCATGGCAACTAAATCTTTCACAACAACCTCCGAACCATGATTGCAAAGTTATGAACCGACATTAGTATAGCAATTGGTGCTTTGATCACCAATAGGATGATGGTCAAATTTGTGGTTTTTGGGAATAAAGTAATGTGCTTACTCGTGATGCGGTAGCTTACCATAATGAATATTCCTTGTCAAAATCACTGGTTCATTGGAGGCGTAGCGAGCAGTCGTGGGGAGCCATGAAATGCCAGGTGTAATGAGGTTATATTCGGTTCATTGATTTGGACAGATTTTGCTATAATCAGGATGTGTCGGTATCCAATATTTCAGGTATTTGGGGATTTGGAGATTGGGAGATTGTTTTGGATGTTATTGGGCTGATCCCTTTTGGGGCAGTTTGTGGTGTTGTGTAAGAGAGTGGAGTGAGCATTGTGGTAAGAGCGAAGATGACTTTCCCACCTGATTTTTTATGGGGGACGGCAACGTCTTCTCATCAGGTGGAGGGGGACAATTTGAACAATGATTGGTGGGCTTGGGAGCAGGATAACGGCCGTTTCCCCCAAAACCAGCGATCTGGGATAGCGTGTGACTGGTGGCGGCATGCTGAAGCTGATTTAGATCGGGCGGCCGAGTTGGGCATTAAGGCTCATCGCATCTCTATTGAATGGAGCCGGGTGGAGCCAGAGCCGGGCGCGTTCGACCGCGCGGCGCTGGATCGATACCGGGAGATTGTGCAAGCGATGCATGAGCGGGGCATTGAACCCATGGTGGCCCTGCACCATTTTACAAACCCGATGTGGCTGGTGGAGAAGGGAGATTTTAGTTCCGATATTGTTGTTGATTATTTTCAACGGTACACCACGATGGTTGTGCGGGCGTTGGGAGATTTAGTGCCGAAGTGGCTGACATTTAACGAACCGATGGTCTATTTTTTCTCACGTTATTTGACGGACAGCTATCCTGAGCCGCGATGCCGGGGCATGCAAGCTGGTTTTGCGGCGGTTCAGCGTATGCTGCAATGTCATGCGGCTGCGTATCATACGATTAAAGAAGCCCAGCCACAAGCGCAGGTGGGCATGGCGAAGAACATGACGGTTTTTCAGGCGGCTCCGGGCAGCGGCTTGGTGTCGAAGTGGTGGACGAGACAGGTGGATTATCTGTTTAATGATTCCTGGCTGCAAAGCATGGAGACGGGCAAGGTAAAACGGCCGTTTGGCAGGGGGACGATCAAAAATTTAGCACGCTCCTACGACTTTATTGGTATCAACTACTACACTCGTTTCTATGTGAAGTTCCCGCCAGGAAAAGAATTTATCTTACGTGAATGGGGCGAAGACGCCATTGTCAGTGATGGTGATTATGGTGAGGTATACCCCTCAGGACTTTACCAGATGCTCAAGCGTGTGACAAAATACAACAAGCCCATTTACATTACAGAAAACGGCGTGCCAGATCAGGCAGATGAAATCAGGCCAGGCTTCTTGTTATCCCATTTGCGTGAAGTATGGCGAGCCATCAGCTTCTGTTTTCCGGTGATGGGCTATTATCATTGGAGTTTGGTAGACAATTTTGAGTGGACAGAAGGCTGGCGTCAGCGCTTTGGGCTTATAGAAATGAATCCCGAAACACAAGAAAGAGCCATACGCAACAGTGGTCATTTGTATCGAGAAATTTGTCAAAACTATGAGATTAGCTCCGACATGGTCGCCCGATACGCCCCTGGTTTAATGTCAACCTTATTTCCTGGAGAAACGCCGTAACCTTTGCCCAGATGGCTTTAATCCTTAATTTCCAACCTCTATTTGTTTTTTCGTTTTGAATTCATGATTCATCAGCAGGGTGTGTTATAATTCACCCCAGACAAGATCAATTTTTGGGAGAATTAAAATGTCTGGACATTCAAAGTGGTCAACTATCAAACATAAGAAAGCGGCCGTTGACAAAAAACGTGGCAAAATTTTTACACGTATTGCTAAAGAATTAACGATTGCCGCTCGTGAAGGGGGTGGTGATCCAGAATTTAATAACGCTTTGGGGCTTGCTGTGGAAAAGGCAAAGGCAGCCAATATGCCCAAAGACAACATCGAGCGGGCTATCAAACGGGGCACCGGTGAACTAGAGGGTGGCGAATTATTCGAGATGCTTTACGAGGCTTACGGCCCTCATGGTATTGGCATTTTGATAGAGGTGGTCACAGACAACAAAAACCGAGCCATTGCCGATATTCGCCATGCCGTGAACAAAAATGGGGGCAATATGGCAGATTCTGGTTCTGTGGCCTGGCAATTTACCCGCAAAGGCTATATCGCTATTTCCGCAGTGGTGGATGAAGATGAATTATTCATGACCGCAGCGGAAGCGGGTGCGGACGATGTGCAGTTTGGTGAAGTTGCTGAAATTTTTGTGGAGATGGATGAATTTTCCACAGTGCGTGATGCGGTCAAAACGGGTGGATTCCACATTGCTGAAGCAAACGTGATTTATGATGCCAATGCGACGGTGGAACTCGATTCGGCACAAACGCTCCAGGTGATGGGTTTCATCGAAAAACTAGAAGACCTGGACGACGTACAAAATGTATACTCAACTTTGGAAATTAGCGACGAAGCTATTGCTGCCATAGAAGGATAACATTTAAGGCAGCAGTTGGTCGGCAGAAGGCAGAAATTGTCTTCTGCTTTTCTTGTGTTTTTATGAGAATTTTGGGATTAGATCCGGGTACGGCAACGACCGGGTATGGCATTGTTGATGTGGAAGAAGACGGCCGTTTAACGACCGTTTCTTATGGCACCATCAATACCCAAGCGCACACCCCTATGCCGGCGCGGTTGCAAATTATCCAACAAGAGTTGCAAACACTCATCGATGATTTCCAGCCAGATAGCAGCGCCATCGAAGAGGTTTTCTTTGGGCGCAATGTGACCACAGCCATCACAGTGGGGCAAGCACGCGGCGTGCTGATTCTGACGCTCGCCAATGCCGAAGTGCCTATCAGCGAGTATTCGCCGCCCAAAATCAAAGATGCTGTCACCGGCTACGGCAAAGCTGACAAATCCCAAGTGCAGTTCATGGTGCGCAATTTGCTGGATCTGGAAGAAACGCCGCGCCCTGATGATGCGGCCGATGGCCTGGCTGTGGCCATCACCCATGCCCAATACCAACGTTTTGAATCTCTTTACGAATAAACCTGTTGTCAATCATCCATTATCAATCGTTACTCTCTAATCTTGATTATGATCGCCAGTTTAAGTGGACCCATTCAATTTATTGGCAGTGACAATTTGGTCATCAATGTAGGCGGCGTGGGCATTCATGTGAATGTGCCGCAGACTGTGTTGGAAGATGTAGGCGGCGTGGGACGCTCGATTTTCTTGTACACACACCTCATCGTGCGCGAGCAAGAGTTGTCGCTTTATGGTTTTGAGATGGCTGAAGATTTGCACTTGTTTGAGATGTTGTTGGGCGTCAATGGGGTGGGGCCTAAAGTGGCTTTAGCGATTCTCTCGACGCTTAGCCCAGAACTGTTGAAAAGCGCCATTATGCGTGAAGAAGCGGCCGTTCTCCAACGAGTACCCGGTATTGGCAAGAAAACAGCTGAGCGTATCATGTTCCAATTACGTGATAAACTGGATATGTCTGGGGCAGAAACGGCCGTTCCCTTGGTGACAGATGTGGATGCCGACGTCATCGACTTCCTCACCGGCCTTGGCTTCAGCATCGTTGAAGCCCAAACCGCTCTGCAAAACATCCCCCGCGAAGCCAAAACCGTGGACGAACGGGTTCAGTGTGCCTTGCAGTTCATGGATCAGCGCTAGTAAATCGTAAACGGTGCGTTGTCGGTTATGCCGCAACAGCGAAAATGTGCGTCAGCCTCAGGTTGGTCGTGTCTGCTTGTGGTGCAGCTCACATGGCCATATTTATCGCCTACCGCTGCCTGTTACCGATTATCAGCCAACCGCTCCCGTATCTCCGCCACGTCTAGCTGAATCTGAGTCGTGAGCGCATCCAGACTAGAGAACTTTTGCTCAGAGCGAACGTGCTGCATGAACTCCAAACACATCTCCTGACCGTATAAGTTGCCCTTAAAATCGAGTAAATATGCCTCAACTGTGACTGAACGGCCGTTTACCGTGGGTCGGCTGCCAACATTGGTAGCGGCGATATAGCGGGTTTCGCCCACCCAAGCATAGGTGGCATAAACGCCGTTTGCTGGCAGCAGCAGTTCGTCCCAAGCATCGAGGTTAGCGGTGGGGAAACCAATGGTGCGCCCCCTCTGATCCCCTAAAATCACTTCACCACAGACGCGAAACGGCCGTCCCAGGCATAAATTCACTTCAGCCACATTGCCTGCTTGTAAACTGTGGCGGATGCGGCTGCTGCTTACCCAGGCGCCATCCACCTCGACCATCGCTTTCACCAGCTCCACCGAAAACCCACGTTCAGCTCCCAGCTTACGCAGGAAAGGGATGTCGCCTTCGCGTTTGTAGCCAAAAGCAAAGTTGCCTCCCCAAATTTGGCGCATATCGACATACTCAATGAGCTGCTCCACAAAATCAGCGGCGCGTGTGTGGCGCACAGCCTCGTCAAAGGGATGGGTAATGACGAGGTCAATGCCTTGTTCACCTAAAAAGCGGACTCGATCCGTTAGCGTAGTGATGTAGTATGCTTCTGTGAGATTTTTCAAGATATGTTTGGGGTGAGGGAAGAACGTGAGAACGGCCGTTCTCGCTCCATCTCTTTTCGCAGCCATCACCATTTGGCTTAACACCTCTTGATGACCAAGATGCACGCCATCAAATGAACCAATCGCCAAATAGGTGGGTCGTTTTTCTTCAATTTCAGTCAGCAGCTTGACTTGCTTCGTTATTTGTTTCATAAAACCAATGGGTCGTCTGACACCGACCCGATTTCATCGTCAGTTTTGGAAAATGTTATTCAAGAGGAAGAGATTTCAGCTAAACGGCCGTTAATAATTGCAATCAGTTCCTGCAGATGCACTTCAGTCGTATCAGCCGGGATCACAGAAAGCGCCTTTTGCAAAGTCTCCTGGTGCAAGGTTATATCGCCTCTCCTTTTATACACATCTGCCAAATTATCAAGGGAGTTCCCCCAATTATAAATATCCTCATTGTTCTTGTGGATAGCAATCGCTTTTAAGAGCATCTCTTCAGCCGCCTCTAATTCTCCCAATTTGGTATAAACCATCCCTAAATTATTATAAGTATTCGCAATGGCAATCGAATGATTTATTTGCAAATTGATCTTCAAACTATTCTGCCACATTTTTTCAGCCACAAGGTATTGCCCTTGTGTAAACGCCGCAATTCCCGCATTTGTATTTAAATTACTTAACTTGACAAGATCACCAGCAGCAACCAAAGCCTGCTTTAACTTGGGAGTTAGCTCCTCTAATTCCTGCCAATTCCCTAACTCAACATGGATAGCACTCATATTGGTAAGCGCCCATAGCTGTTTTTGTTCATCACCCAATTCACAGGCCAATTGATAACCACTTTCCGCTGCCAATAACGCAGGCTCCCATTTTCGGTATTTATGATAGGCACCAGAAAGATTCAAATTTAACTCCAAAGTCAGCGCCTTATCATTGATTAATTCTGAAACTTGTAAAGCCTCTTCCAGTAAAGATAAACTTTCCCTATGGTTCCCCCTGGCATCAAACACCCCAGCCAGTTTAGACAAAGCCCTGGCATAATTCACATCATCGCCTAAATCTTTATAAATTTGCCTGGCCTGGCCAAACAAATCTTGTGCCTGCTGTAATTCACCTCTGTGCGAGAATATCTCCCCCAGAACACTCAAAAACAGCGCCTCTTCTCCAATCCTCCCCAACTGGCGGCTCATAGCTATCGCCTGCTCTAAATAAACTTGCCAGCGATCCCAATCGCCATATCCCAGAATAATGGGAAAAAGGCGTTTGATGAGCCGGACAGCTAATTCAAACGAATCTGGTCTCTGCAACGAAACCTCAAGCGCACGCAGTAAATTATCATGCTCATCCAGCACCAGGCCAGAGGGTTTGTTTTCCTGTTCGAGCATGTCTAACCAGCGTGCCGCATTCGCAAGCTGCTGCCTTTTATAAATTTCTTGCCAGTTTTGCTGAGGATCCGCTGAAGCCATCATGTTTCAAACATTTTTAAGATGAACACTTCCGTCAACCGGTGCAGACGATACCTGCGTTCGTATAAACTGCCCCCCAAATCAACCAGGGAAAGCAAGATCAACTCTTCCAAACTGCGGTCAACGCTGGATTCTGATAAGCCTGAAATGGAAACGATATGGTCAAAAGTGAAGCCAGTCTCGCTTGCCTGGGACAACGCCATCAAAGTCATTTTGCAATCATCATCCAACGTTTCCCACGTTTCTTGATATATATAATCAAACAACTCACCAGAATTTTTCTCCTTGCTCGGTTCATATCCATCTAACACTCGAGGCAAGGAACGAAAACGCAGCTGCCCAACCACTAATTTTAAGGCTAAAGGATGTCCGCCAACAACATCATATATCTTTTGTAGTTCTTCATCCGGCGACTCTAATAAAGCCAGAAATCCCGTACGACGTGCCTCTTCCCTTAGCAAGGCAAACGCTGATTCCTGGGGCAGCTCTTTCAAGGAAATTGAAAACACATCTGGATCCTCATACAGCCGTAAACGGGATGTCAGTAAATATTTTGTCGGATTTTGATTGGCTCTTAGCTCTGGCAGCAAGCTGTGATAGTCTGCCACCGTTTCCAAATTATCAATCACCACCAAACAACTCCGCTCGCGCAAATAGTTGATGACTATTTGCTCTCGTTTTAATTGAGATGTTCCAGGTGATTCAGGTATGTCAAATTGGTCTGCTAATTTTTCAAGCAGAAGAGGAAAGGTTAGGGCGGGTCTGCCACTTTCGATTTTTAGGCGACCTAATGAAGATAAATGCGTTTGCTTGGCAGTTATCCAGGCAATTTCTTCAAACCCCATTTGCTCTATCAGATTGCGGGCAACTTTATCGGCTAAGGCTGTCTTTCCCATCCCCCCCAGACCATCAATGGCCACAATAAACGGTTCGTTCTCTTGCTGCAATGTATTTCCAAGCATCTGGGCAATCTCGTCAACGCCGAACAGTTTTGAGTATGTGGGGAGATCGAGACGGCTGAGCATACGCCCTCCCCAATCAGAACTGGCATTTTCTTCAAGACGGTTGAGGATTTCAGTTAATAAACTAATCGCCTGCCTTTGCCGGTAATAAATACTGGATTCGGAAATATTGAGCCGGTTTGCCACAGCCAAAACATCTCTGCGGTGTTCAAAGCGCTCACGCAGCAGTTCTTCTGAATCGGGTGATTGAGTTCTTAATACATACAAACCCCGGTTCAAAATAGCACGATTGCGTGCAGTTTGTTTACTCCCAGCCATGCTGCTAAAAGAGTCTTCTTCATCTACCACTTGCAGTCCAAGCCGTAATCCTGCCAGTGGCCATTGAACTACAGACTCATTGCCATGCCAGGCGCGTAAAGATTCTAAAACATCATCAGTTGAAATATTTCGATGGTTCATGAGCTTAGCCGTTTTCTTCCTTTATTCTCCATTGATGATAAATCAGAAGGCTATTTTCAAGCAAATAATTGTTGATTTGTAGTGACATTAAAGCAATTTTATAGAACTATTGCAGGTAATTTAAAGATCGTTTCCATCATTTTCAGATATGCTTTGGCTAGTTATTTCAGAAGAAAAAGAATGGAAAAGGAGAATCCTCATGTCAATGTCAAAAAAGAACTTTACTATTTTGTTGAGCGTCGCTTTACTGCTTTTAGTTGTTGTCCTGTTAGTTTCATTTTACACATTCTCGGTGACAGGCGTGCTGCCCTGGTCGTTTGATGCACAGTTTGTTGCCAATTGCGCTTCGACTACATGCACGTCTGGGTAAGATTTGCAGTTTGTAAGTAAGGTAAGTGACCTTTACCCCTGAAAAACGGGGCGTGGTTTTTAGATGGTCGCTAAGCGTTTAGCCTCTCAAGGCCTGACAGATTTTTCTGGTAGAAACTTTGTTTCAGGGCAGAGTATGCAAGCACTTAGGGCTGACGGTAAATAAGTTGACGTCGTCAGCCTTAAGGAACGGCATCATTTATATTGGTTTAAATTAGTTAGTTGCTGTTCCTTAACTAAAAACCTGACAGCCCTTACGAAAATGTGCCAGGTGCTTAAGCACCCGAGGCAAGAAAATAGGGAATTTAGCAAGCTGACGATGTGGTATCCGTCTGGTCTAGTTGTTGAGCCGTTTACCCGATTTTTTCAGTTTCGGGAGGGAACATTTTTTTAGGCTGCCACACGTCCTTTTCGCGTAGTAGTATACCAAAGAATTGATTGTTTGGGTTGTAGACGCGCACAAGTGTTTCAGTTGGGTGTTGGGGTGAGATCGGAATTTGCTGCCCCAGGAGCAGTGCAGTTACTTCTGCTTCTGAGGCATCCAGTTTAGGCAAATAAGAGATGGCCTGGTCACCAGGATAACAGAATGATTGCCAGTTGTGCGCCGTTAAGTTTTCTAAAGAAACGGCGTCGGAACTATTGAAGTTACCAACGGCCGTTCTGCGTAGTTCAGTAATATGCCCACCACAACCTAACCGTTCACCAATATCATGTGCCAATGAGCGGATATACGTGCCGGCAGCACACACGACGTTCAGTTGGAGGAACGGCGGGGTCCAATCCAGTAAATTCAATTCGTAAATGGTGATGAGGCGCGGCTTACGCGCTACTTCTTTGCCTTGTCGAGCCAGTTTGTACATCGGCTGCCCTTTGACTTTAAGGGCGGAATAAAGGGGAGGAAGCTGCTCGATAGAACCACGAAACGCAGTTAAGCTCTCTTCAATGTCTGGTTGGCTGATATGGGCAAACGGCCGTTCTTCTTTCACCTCACCCTCTGCATCATAGGTGTTGGTGGTTTGCCCCAAACGCACCGTAGCCGTGTACGTCTTTTGGTGCCCCATCAGATACTCAGACAATCTGGTGGCACGACCGACGCAGACCAACAGCACGCCTGTGGCCAGCGGATCAAGCGTGCCAGCATGACCCACCCGGCGGGTGCCACAAATGCGGCGCACCCGCACCACCGCGTCATGGGAACTGAGCCATTGCGGCTTGTCGATATTGAGAATGCCTTCCATGTGGGGGAACTCCAGGGTACAGTGCGCAGTTTACGGAGAGCCGATGCCTGTACTGGCTGCCCGATCATTTTTATGGGACATGGATCATTGAAAACGGCCGTTTGGCGACTGCTGGGCTATCAACTCCTTACATCGGTCTACCAACATCGCTTCTGCTTTGGCCAGCGGTCCTTCTAGCGTGCAGCCCGCAGCTTGTGGATGGCCTCCACCGCCCAACTCCGTGGCCAGGGCAGACACATCAAAGGGTGGGCGGCAGCGGAAACCAACGCGAATTGCGCCATCTTCCATCTCTAACAAAACCACACCGATAGCTGCGCGATCTACGTCTGCCAAAAAGTTAACCAGTCCGCTGCTGCTGTCACTTTTATGCCCAATGCGTGCCCGTTCCTCATGAGAGATGGCGGTCCACATCAAGCCATCCTCCAATTTCATGCGGTTCAGGCCAACTTGCCACAATCGCGCTGTAGACAGCGGTTTCAAATTTAACGTTTGCATGGTGATTGTAGACAGGGCAGCTCCTGCATCTATCAATTCGCCACTGATTTTTAAGGTATTGGCCGTCACGTTTGGCGTGCGGAACCCCAGCGTATCTGTGACTAAACCGGTGAGCAAGCTAGTGGCTAACTCAGGTGAAAAATCAACGTCAAGCGCCATAAACAAATCATAGAGCATTTCTGTGGTAGAGGTCGCCTGGCTGTTGACCCAGTTGATAGTGCCAAAATGAGTATTGGTCACGTGATGGTCAATATTGATCACATCTGGCTTATGTTTAAGCTGGGCAAAAGGTTTTCCCATACGTCGTTCGTCTCCACAATCCAGCGCAATGATCAAATCAAATTTAGCCCAAGGGTCTACCTTACTTTGCACATCCTCAATGAGGGGCAAATAGGCAAACCGTGGCGGAATAGGGCTGTCTACCACCATTGTGATTTGTTTGCTTCGGGCAGTTAACATTTGCCCCATGGCGGTAATGGCGCCCAGGGCGTCACCATCTGGTCCCACATGGGTAAACATGATAATCTTTTCAGCTTGTTCAATGGCTTGTTGGAATTTAGTAGTGATCAAGGGTGAGATCCTTAAAAACCTGACAGGGTACAGTACCCTACCAGGTTAACCTTTGGGTGTATCCAGAAATAAGTTACGAAATTGATGGATGCGTTGCAAGAGACCTTTACCTTTACCCCTGAAAACCGGGGACTTATGGTTAGACGGTTTGGTTACTCTTCTTCTTCTTTAGGGATGGTCAATTGATTGAGGATACGATTTACCTCATCAACGTGAGCCAGCGACGCATCCCAATGAAAGTGAAGCTGCGGTGTGGTGCGCATGGTCATTCGTTGTGAAAGTTCATAGCGGAAGAAACCGGATGCTTTATCTAGGGCAATCATGATTTCATCCTCACGCGAATCATCGCCCAAAGAATGCACATAAATATCTGCATATTGCAGTTCACGATCAATTGTCACATCTGTGACTGTTACGCCTTGCAGCCGGGGATCGTTCATGGCTCGCAGCAGCAGGTCACTGATAATGAGCCTGATTTGTTCGGCTGTTCGTTGTTGCCGGATTTTACTCATTTCTTTATTGTTCAACTCGTTGAGTGGTGAAGAATTCAATGAAGTCTCCCGGCTTGTAGTCGGAGTAACCTTCAATGCTCACGCCGAACTCGAAACCCGTTTTGACTTCTCGTACGTTTTCTTGCAGATGTTTTAGACTGCCGACGGAACCTGTGAACAGCAAACGGCCGTTACGAATCAACCGAGCGCTTGCATTACGTCTGGCAATGCCGGTGCGCATGAAGCAGCCAGCAATATTGCCGACACCGCGAATCTTGAACACAGCCCGTACCTCAGCACGTCCGATCAACACATCTTCATAAACTGGATCAAGCAGACCTTTTAACGCTTTCTCCACATCTTCAAACAATTTATAGATAACGCTGTAATTGTTGATTTCCACGCCTTCATTTTGTGCGGCTGTCAGAGCAATGGGATCCGCCCCGACATTAAAACCCATGATAACAGCGTTAGAAGCTGAGGCCAGCATCACATCACTTTCTGTCACATTACCCGTGGCGGATAAGAGGATTTCAATGGCCACCTCTTCATTGTCTTCACCAATTTTTTCCAGAGAATTGACGATGGGTTCTAATGATCCCTGAACGTCTGCTTTTACAACCAGGTTCAATGTCTTGGAATCGCCTTCCTGCAAACGGCTGAAGAAATCATCCAGGCTCATCACCCCACTGGGACGCCCTACTGTTGGCCGGCTTGCACTTTGCAAGTCGTTGATCATTTTGCGAGCCTCTTTTTCGCTTTTGACCACCTGGAATTGATCGCCAGCTTGAGGGATGTCTTTCAAACCGGAAACAGAAACCGGGGTAGATGGTTTGGCTTTCTTAATTTTCTTGCCACGGAAGCTAAACATCGCCTTGATGCGGCCATAATTTTCACCGACCAGAAGCGTATCCCCCATTTTCAGCGTCCCGTTTTGCACCAGTAAGGTGGCGGTGACACCCTTGCCACGTTCAATCTTGGCTTCCAAAACAGTGCCAGACGGTGAGGCTGTGGGGTTTGCTTTGGGGGCGATGTCTTCGGCCACCAGCAGAATCGCTTCTAACAAATCTTCCATGCCCAGCTTCTCTTTGGCTGACACCTGGATGACCATGGTGTCACCATCCCACTCATCGGGCACAAGGCCAATTTCTGCTAACTGCTGCATGGCGCGGGGGACGTTTGCAGAAGGGAGATCGATTTTGTTCAAAGCGACAATGATCGGCACATTGGCGGCGCGGGCATGGTCGGCGGCTTCACGGGTTTGGGGCATGACACCATCGTCGGCTGCTACCACCAAAATGGCGATGTCTGTGGCTTGTGCGCCACGAGCGCGCATGGCGGTGAACGCCTCATGACCAGGAGTGTCGAGGAAGGTGATGAGTTTGCCATCCTGTACCGCCTGGTAAGCACCGATGTGCTGGGTAATACCACCTGCTTCCCCTTCTTGCACGTTGGCCTCGCGGATGAGATCTAGCAGGGAGGTTTTGCCGTGGTCTACGTGACCCAGCATGGTGACTACGGCGGGGCGTGGTTCCAGGTCAGCTTCGTCTTCGCTGGCAAGGATTTTGCGCCACTCGGCCTGGTCTTCCAGCCGTTCTGCTTCAGCTTCTTCAGCCAGAACTTCTTCATGCGAGATGACGGCAAAACCCATCTCTTCGGCGACGATGGCGGCGGTGTCGAAGTCGATTTCCTGGTTGATGTTTGCCATGATACCGCTGCTCATTAATTCTTTGACAACGGCAATCGGACTGACTTCCATGGCATCGGCCAGGGCACGGACGGTTATAAAAGCAGGTAGTTCTATTTGTGTTTGTGTATTAGCCATCTTTCTCTTACTTCCTCGCTTTATGGCGGCTTACGGAACCGGTTGACGGGTTACGGTAAGCCGCTGGCTCTGTTCTAACCGTGTCCCAGTTCGTTTTGTTCAGCAACGGCCGTTACTGGTGCCTGGATTGCGATTTCAGCCAGGTTTTCAGAAGAGACTGTTGTCTTCAATGCCTGATTCAAAATGCTTGGCTGGCTGCTAATTTTTTGCCAACAAGCTGGTTGATCGCATACATATGCACCGCGGCCATTTTGTTTTCCCGTTTTGTCTACGACTACTTGCTGCTCTGGTGTGCGCACAATACGTGTCAGGCGTCGTTTATCTGTTTTTTGCCGACAAACGATGCAGGTGCGCTGGGGAACGTGTTTTGGCCGGTGCCCTTGCTTTTTAGCCATGTTAAGATAAAAATCACGAAATGATGCTTAAAATTCTAGAAATCATCTAGATCAAAGTCATCCCATTCTTGTTTACGTCGGGAGCCTTTGCGTTTGCGTTTCGCAATGACTTCACCCATATCTTCGTCAAAGACGAGTTCTCGGTGGGAGCCTTTACGCTTCTTTTCAGCTTCTTCTGCGGCTGCACGCCGTTCAGCTGCTGTTTGTCGAGCGATAACCACACCTTTCTTTTTCTTTTTCTTGGTGGGCTGGGGCGTTTCTTGAACCAAAGATTGAGAGAGGTCATCAATGATGTCGAGGGGTTCGGTTTCTTCCTCAACTTCTTCGGCTTCTTCTTCAACTTTGTCTTCGGGTTCAGTTTCTGCCACTTCTTCTGCATCTGCATCTGCATCTGCGGCTGTGTCTGTGTCTGCTCCCACGACATCTGCAACCACTTCGCTTTCTGCCGCCGCTGCTTCTTCAACAACGGCCGTTTCTTCAGTTTCAGTTTCTGCTTTTTCCAGAGCTAACTGTGCTAAATAGTCGGCTTCAAATTGAGCCATGCGTTTCTTGATGGTATCTAAGGCACTATCCCCTAAGCCATGGTAGCTCAGGATGACATTGTCACCTAACACGAGGTTGAATTTGACATCACCAACAGTTTCTATTTCATTATCCAGCAGCAAATTGTGGATACGCCCTGGCAAATCCAGTTCATCCAAAGAGATTTTCCACATGCCCACTGGAACCTGCTTTCGTGCTTCGGCACGTTCTTTGCGTATGGCTTCGTGGCGCACTGAACGAGCTGCAATCATTGTGCCCATAATCCCTTTGACGATTTTGTCGAGGGTGCGGTAATCTTCGGAAGTGATGGGACGGTTGTCTGCTTTCTTTTCCACCACCATCTTAACGGCTTCGATCAGCTCTTTATCTTTGGCCACTGCCGGATCTGTATCAGGATGGTCAAGGTTCTCCAAAGAGTCTGAGGCAGCTTCTGTGAGGCTTTTGATGTCGATGCGCCAGCCGGTTAACTTGGCTGCCAAACGGGCATTTTGTCCTTCACGTCCGATAGCTAAAGATAGTTGATCATCAGGTACCACGACAACGGCCGTTTTGCCTTCATCCGGATCCTCTTCCAAGAAAACATGAGCCACACGGGCTGGGCTGAGTGCTTTGGCAATAAAGGTGTGTTGGTTTTGATCCCATTCGATGACATCAATTTTTTCATCGTTCAACTCACGCACAATGCTTTGGATGCGCACACCGCGCATCCCCA
>PDQY01000110.1 GCA_002746795.1 Chloroflexota bacterium
AAAGTTAACCGGGGCAGAAAAAGATAAATTGGCGAAAAGACAGTTTCGTGATGCGGATGATCATCGTTTTTTGGAATTAGCACGTTCAAGTGCTTCGAAGAGATTAGTTTCAGAAGAGGCGCATTACAATAAAGGAACTATTCCTGCGATTAAACGTATTTTGGGCGTAATTTGTCTGGGGTATCAATCTGCTTACGAAGAATGTTGCAAGGATTTACCTGATTCTTAAACTGTCTCATCGTTCAGCCATCGTCAGGTTGTTTGATGTTGTAGAAGATGTATAGTATGAAAATAAGCTTAACGGCCGTTCCCCATATTCCAGAAGTGCAACCCGGTGACGACATCGCTGCCATCATTATATCTGCTTTGTCTGCTGCTGATATGCTGCTGCAGTCAGGTGATGTGGTGGCTGTTGCGCAGAAAATCGTGTCCAAGGCAGAAAATCGCTTCGTGAGATTGTCCAGCGTCACGCCGGGAGCTAAAGCCAGGGAGGTTGCAGAATTTACGGAGAAAGATCCCCGATTGGTTGAATTGATTCTGCAAGAAAGCGATGAAATCTCGCGGATGAAACCTGGCGTTTTAGTCACCCGGCACAAACTGGGCTTCACCAGTGCGAACGCTGGCATTGATCGCTCTAATGTAGGGCGTCATGAAAATGAAGAAATGGTCTTGTTGCTGCCCATAAATCCTGACAAAACAGCAGCAGCATTGCGAAACGCCTTTCAACAGGAATTGGGGGTTTCCGTTGGTGTGGTGATCACCGATAGTCACGGACGGCCGTTTCGCCTGGGAACGGTGGGCATTGCCATTGGGGTGGCTGGCATCCCGGCGCTGTGGGATAGACGCGGCGAACCAGACCGTGATGGTCACATTTTGCAATATACAGACGTGGGGGCGGCTGATGAAATTGCAGCGGCCGCGGGATTGGTGATGGGACAAGGGAACGAAGGTTGTCCTGTGGTGCTTGTGCGTGGTCTAAATCTCCCATTGCAAAATGGCCTTGCCAGCGATTTAATACGTGCCAAAGAGATGGATTTGTACCAATAAGTGCGCACCCATAGATAAACGGCGCAATGGATGGATGCGCTTCAACTGATCTAGCCATCTGTAAAAAGGGAAATTATTTCTAGACGGTCACTAAAGGGTGACGATGAAAGAGAACACGGTGTTTACTGATCGCTGAGAGGGATAGAGATATTGCAGAAGACGCACATTATATTTTTGATTTTAGCCGCTTTCTTGTTTATCGGCTGTCAGGGTGTAGGCGCCGGAGCTTTGCCCACTTTGGCCGCTGCGGCTATGGTGCCTGACCCGACGGAAGGTGTTCCCCCGACGTTTACCTTGCCCCCAGCAACGGCCGTTCCCACGGCAACCGACATCTTCATCAGAGACACCGCCACCCCCTCTAGAACACCGCTGCCCATTCCCACCCTCACGCCATTTACACCGAAACCAACCAATACAGTCACCTCCACCGTATTACCCAACTTCACACCGACACCACCGCCGATCATCAAGCCTGTTGATCAATATCTTTATCATGAAGTGATGCCTTATCAAGCATTCCCCGTCCCTCCAGGCGATAATGGCTGGGGGATGCATTGGATACCTACTGTCAGTCAGGGGCGAGAGGCCGTTGATAAATATGTGGCTGAACTGGTAAAAATGCATATCAAATGGGTCGTCTTTCTTAATGATGGCACCAATATAGGCGACAATGATTATCTGGTAGACAAACTGGTTGCCAATGGCATAATGCCTGTGATGCGCTTGTATCGTGCCGGGGTGCTGCCATACGACGATGGTGTTGGCGAGTTGGTTCGCCATTATCGTGCAAGAGGAGTTTACTACTACCAAATTTATAATGAGCCCAACGTCAACGTGGAAAACCACCAGGGTTTTGCCAACCCTAATCAATATGCCATTGCTTGGGCACAAACAGCTCGTGAGGTGGTGAACAATGGCGGCCTCCCCGGAATTGGCGCCTTTAGCCCCGGCGGGGAATACAGCCATTACGAATTCCTGGATCGGACTTTAAGGGCGATTAAATTTAATGGGGACGAAGCCTTGTTAAATCACGCCTGGCTGTCTATTCACAATTATCATGGCACCCGCGCCTATGATGATCCAGACGGATTCCTGCTGTTCCGCAATTATGACCAGATTGTAAACAGCCATCTGGGACGTTCACTGCCCATGGTGGGCACAGAAGGTGGTTCCTACAGCGCAGATCCCCAGGCTGCCAAAAATATGCTGATCTACCAATATACCTACATGCGTAATGCCGAACCTTATCTGCTGGCGTTTAGTTACTGGGTGTTGGCCAATCATGCGGCCGGGGGCAATGATGCAACCTGGGAATGGCAATCCCTGTTTAAAGAAGGGGGCTGGGTTCATCCCGTTGTTACGGAATTTTTCTACCAGACCGCGAGATAGCAATAAAGGCAGACGGCAGCCAAAGAGAGTACCATGCCGCCTTTATTGTAGATCCTTCCCCTCAAGTTCAGCTTCTAGTTCATCCCACAATCTGTTGTAGGCAATCAGGCGGCTTTTTGCTGCGCGGCGAGCTGGTTTTGTATGCATGCTGGCGACTGTCTTTTCATGCCAATCTGGGGAACGGCCTCTTTTAATCAAATCATCTACCTCACGGAGTTTGTTCCCCGCTAACGCTAAACTGGTCCAATGGAAAACGGCCGTTAAGCCAATCTTGGTTAGCTTATCTGCATCCCACAACACTTGAGATTCGAGATTAGTCAGGGGTTCGTCTAGCCATAAGCCCATATGCTCTTCGATGGCTTGTGCTACCCGTTCGATTTTTTCCGGCGGAAACGTGGTTTTAGGCAGAAACTTGCGGGCAAATTTGGCACCTTCTTGGGGATGCAGTTCCTTCTTATCTTTGCGAATGTCATGCAGCCAGGCGGCAGCGACCACAACATCTTGATCTGCACCCGTTTGCTTAGCCAACCGCTTAGCTAAGGTCACCACAGTTTTAACATGCTCCCAACGATAATTGAAGGAAGCATTATCCAGACTGCCAAACTGGCGAATGATTTCTTGTTCGGTGGCGGCATACATTTCTTTTTTTACAGCTTTGTGCCAACTGGGTTTTTTTGAATTATTTTTCTTCTTTGACATATTGGGAAATAGAGTTGATTGTGTGAAAAAGATAGTGGCAATCGGAGCACAAAATTGTTAAACCTTATGCTTCAATTGCCACAAATCAAATTGGATATTCCGTTTATCAGGTTGTCGGGTAAAGCAAACCCTAAGGATTGATAATGAAATAAAATAGGGAATGGCATTGTTCCTTTCAAGGAGCGGTAAGGAAACGCCTTTGCCGTATCGTTTAATTTCCGTTCCTAAGCTAAGGATGCCGAAAGGGAAGACTCCACTAATTTTACCAGGAGATCAGCTTTCCCCTTATCAATTTCGGTGGAAAGGCATTCATGATTATCTGCGATTTCATCCAAAATCATGGCGGCTAATGCATCTTGCTCCCACTCAGGCAATCGTTTTGCCTCTGCAATTGCTTGTGATAATAACTTTGTCATACTCCTCATCTTCCTCAAGATTTTTGTTCTTGTGTTGAACACACTTTGTGCATTATACACTAAAAACAATCTCGTTTGAACCCTTTTGTTCTATCGATTTAGAAATGACTTATGTGTTATTGGCCGCTCCACGGTAACGGCCGTTGCGGTTGGATGTTGTAATACAATTCAACCACCCGGCGGAAAATTGGAGCCGCTACAGCAGACCCTTCTCCGGCGTTTTCAATCATCACCACAATAGCAATTTCAGGGTCTGCAATGATTGTGCCATCAGATTGGGCGTATGGGGCTGCTGGGGCATAGCCTGCAAACCAGGCATGTGAGTTTCGCGGCGGATCTTCAGCCGTGCCCGTTTTGCCCGCCACTTGGATTGGCAGCTCTAAAAATTGATGAGCAGCCGTGCCAGACCCGTTGTTAGCCACATCAAACATAGCATCGTGCAAAGTGTCAAGGGTGCTGGGAGAGATGGGCAGCTGCCCATTTTCTTGTGGTGCAAATGGCTCTTCAGGTAGTCCGGCACCGGCGCCGATACGATCCACTACCGACGGCTTGTAGAGTGTGCCCCCGTTAGCAATGGCTGAAATAAGGGTGGCAAATTGAAGGGGTGTCACCTGCACAAACCCCTGCCCAATCGCCATGTTCACAGCATCTCCAGTGGCCCAGCCTTCACCGATATTGTTGATTTTCCACTCGGGATCAGGAATTAACCCGGCAGACTCGCTCACTTCAATGCCGGTTTCCGCCCCCAAGCCAAAGCCCTTGGCCATGTTTGGTAAGAAGGTGTTGTCCCAGTTGTCCAGGTTCATGCCGGCATCGTAGAAACAAGAATTGCAGGAGACAACCAAGGCTTGCCGCATGCTGATGGTGCCATGCCCCCCTTCACGCTGCCAATCATATTTGATAAAGTTTTCGCCGAGACCGCTCCAGACACCGGTGCTGGTGTAGCGGGTGTCGGCGGTGTAGAGGCCGCTTTCAATGGCTGCTGACAGGGTGATGATTTTGAATAGTGAGCCAGAAGGATAGGCACCTTGTGTGGGACGGTTGAGCAACGGCCGTTGCGGGTCATTCATCACAGCGGATAAGCGAGTTAACGCCTCGTCATCTAAAGCATTGAAAACGGCCGGGTCGTAGGATGGGTAGCTGGCGATGGCTTTCACATCCCCATTGTTGACATCCATCACCACAATAGAACCAGCCGAAGCGCCTGGATATGTTTCAATCGCTTGTGCTAACGTTTGTTCCACAGCTGCTTGGAACTCGTAATCCAGTGTGGTGTATATGCTTCGCGCTTGTTGGGGAGCAATTTCGACGATGGTGGTCACATAATCGCCACTGGAGCCAACGACATTGAGCGTGCCGCCACGTTCACCATTGAGATAATCTTCACCCCAGGCTTCCAACCCGGCCAGACCCACTGTTTCGTCGCCTGTATATCCTTGCTCCAGATACTCTTCGCTTTTTTCTACGGGAATGGCTCCAACGTAACCTACGATGTGGGGAGCTGCGCCTTGCGGGGCGTACAGTCGCGTGAGGCGTTGCTCAGGAGGCGCCAACCCTTTGCCGATGTAGGGTTGCAGCAGGGCGGCATTTTCTTGCATGACGCTTTCGCTGATTTCCCCAATTGGCCAATACCAATCAGGTTGTGCTGCCGCATAGCTTTCTTGGATCTCTTCTGGCGTGTCACCCAAGACCACGCTCAAGGCGTTGAGCAGGCCGGTTTCATCTTCTATGTCGCCTGGAATGATGCCTAATTTGAGGGCTGTGCCTTGATACGCCAGGGCGCGACCCTCTTTGTCGTAGATGTTGGCTCGCGCTGGCACTCTGATGTTTTGCAAAAGGTAATGGCCGCCTGCTAATTCTGGCAAAATAAGCCCCTCGTCCCAGACGATGCCCCAACGCCCATCTTGATAGGTGAGTGGCACGTTGAAATCGCGGATAATGTCCCCGAAAACGGCCGTTTCCCAAGTGACGCGCACCCCCATTTTTGCCTGATCACCCTCTTGAATTAGCGAAAGCGGTTGGGCAGTGACGGTATGCACATTTGCTTCGCGCATGGCCTCGTCATAGCGTTGCACAAAATCCTGGCTGCCCACCAGAAGCTGGCTTTGTGGCGTCAGCAAACTGTACATGCCTAAGAAATCATTCAGTTCCCAGGCACGGTAAAAGGCGCGGCCAATACCGCCCGCATCTTCTAAAACCGGGATTGACGTGGGTTCGGGCGTGTCTACAGGAGTGGGAGTCACGGTGACTTCTTCGTAGGCGTCCTGAATCGCAGGCAAGCCTTCAGCCCCACAAGCAGCCAACATGAATATCAGGAGGGAAAGCAGATAAATTTGCCGTTTCATGGCTGCGGATTATAACTGAAATTTTGGATGGCGTGATCTGTTTTTAGAAAATAGTTAAGATCAGAATAA
>PDQY01000111.1 GCA_002746795.1 Chloroflexota bacterium
CACTTGAAGCGCATCCAGCAGTTCCTTAACTTGTGTATGGATGCGCACATAACCCAACAAGTTGCCCAATCCCCCCGGATGTTCTAAGCTAGAGCCAGAGTCGGCGTGAGAGGCAGGTATCCACCATTGTCCGCAAACGCCAACTCTTGTTCTAGCTATCAAAATCATGACCGACAAGATCCTAATCGTTGAAGACGAAGCTCGTATCATCCGTACCCTCTGCTTGTATTTAGAACAGGCAGGGTTTTCTGTGTGTGCCGTTGAGGATGGGGGCAGGGCCGTCGAGGTGTTTCGCAAGGAACGGCCGTTACTCATCCTCCTTGATCTCAACCTCCCTGGCAAAGACGGGCTGGACATCTGCCGTGAATTGCGCCGTGAAAGCAACGTGCCCATCATCATGCTCACCGCTCGCACCGAAGAAATGGATCGTCTCATTGGCCTGGAACTGGGTGCCGACGACTACATCGTCAAGCCATTTTCACCGCGAGAAGTGGTCGCCCGGGTGCGTGCAGTCTTGCGCCGTGTCAATAGCGACAGCGCCGAACCCGACACCCTCCGTGCTGGCGACCTGTTCTTAGATTGCGGCAGCCGTCGTGTGTGGCTTGGTGACGATGACCTTTCCCTCACCCAATCAGAATTTGACATTTTGACAGCACTCATCCGCCATCAGGGACGGGTACTCAGCCGCCTGCAAATTCTGGAAGAAACGCAAGGCGTAGCTTACAATGGTTTTGAGCGCACCATTGACCAGCATGTCAAAAACCTGCGTCGCAAACTGCGTCAATCAGTTGGCGATACAGCCATCATCCAAACCGTGTATGGTGTTGGTTATCGTTTAGACGAGGTGAATTTGAGTTAAAAAGTGTGACAGGTAGCAGATGGCAGGAAGCGCATCCATCAATTCCGTCACTTATTTTTGGATGCGCACTTATCATCATGAAACAATGCTTCAAGAAATTATTCACCAGCCTTTGGTTCAAAGTTGTGGGAGCTTTTATTCTCACCCTCCTATTCTTATCCCTTGCTTTGTTCAATATTGTTGATGAGATCACCTCTGTGGCGTTTAACCAATACCTGGTAGGGCGCGGCGATTACATTGAAGACATCGTACCGACGCTGCTGCCCAACCAACATCACTTTGCGGACGCTCCCCCCATCCCCGAGCTTCCAAAAATTCCAGACAGACCCATATCCCCACCGATCACTATCCATGGCCCTGGCGGTGAAATCATTGTGGAAACGGCAAAAGAACATCGTGAAGCCATTGCCGAGCGAGAAATCATTGTCAACAATTTTGTTCAAGCCTTAATTCCGACCGATGCTGAAACCGTCAGCCTGCTGTTTTTGCAAAAAGTGCGTCGGGGTGTGCAAAAAGCAATCTTTGCCACCATGATTTTGGCGATCATTGTGGGCACGGTATTGGTGCGCCAGATCACACGGCCGTTATCCAAGTTACGTGAAGCAACCCAAACCCTAGCCCAGGGTGACTTGTCCGTACGCGTGCCTGTTAAATCCCGTGATGAAGTGGGGCGGGTGGCTGAATCATTCAACCAGATGGCAGCTGACCTGGAGCAGCAGGAACAAGTGCGCCGCCAAATGGTGGCAGACGTGGCTCATGAACTGCGCACGCCGCTCACCGTCATGAATTCAAACTTAGAAGCGATGCTTGACGGCCTCATTCAGCCCAATGCTGCCGAGTTGGACGAACTTCATGGCGAAACCCAACGTCTCATCCGCATGATTGAAGATTTGCGCCTGCTGTCCCTGGCTGACGCCGGCCGCCTGCGCATTTGCAAGGAAAACGTGGATGTGTTTGACATCATCGACATGGTTATCAGCCGCATGACGCCGCTGGCACATGCGCAAGGCATCAAACTGCCGGCACCCATGCGAGCTATGTCCCTCATCATCAATGGCGACGTGGATAAACTTCAGCAGGCGATTGGCAATTTAGTGGATAATGGCATTCGGCACACGCCAGCGGGAGGGAAGGTGTTGGTAACGGCCGTTCAGGAGAAAAAACTCGTCCACATCTCCGTCACCGATACCGGCTCGGGGATTCCCCCGGAAGAACTGCCGCACCTCTTCGACCGTTTCTGGCGCAGCGATAAATCCCGCAGTCGGCACAGCGGCGGCTCTGGGCTCGGACTTTCCATTGTGCAGCAGATTGTGGATTTACATGATGGCTCAGTAACGGCCGTTTCCCTCGATGGTATGGGCGCGACGTTTACGATGACGCTGCCGTTGGCAGATTGATGATTGGCGATAACTCCCCAAATAGTTTAAATTTGTTCACCTATGAGCAAAGACGAAGTCCCATTCACCCGATACCGCCCCCTGATTGATGATTGGGATGCATTTCAGGCGGCGGTTAAACGGCCGTTACCCACCACCATCTGGGCCAATCCGCAGCGTATCACCCCCGAAGCTTTACCAGAACTGCTAAACAGACCCGTGGCGCCTATCCCCTGGTATCCCGGTGGCTTTCGTTTGCTTGACGACTTTCCGGTAGGGCGACATTGGGCTTACCTGGCTGGCCTGTACCACGTGCAAGAAGAAGTTTCCCTGCTGCCCGTGCCGTTTCTTGACATTCAACCAGGCGACCGGACGCTGGACTTGTGTGCCGCGCCGGGCAATAAATCTGCCCAAATCGGGGTGATGCTCCAGGGTACCGGCACCATAGTTGCCAATGATCGCAGCGTCGGGCGCATGCGTGCTGCCAGCCACGCCCTCAACCGCCTTGGCTTGGTCAATGTGACCACAACGACTACGGATGCCGTCAATTACCCAGCAGGCTCCGGCTTTTTCCACAAAATTTTGGCTGACGTGCCTTGTTCTTGTGAAGGCACCTGCCGCAAAGATCGCAGCGTCACCTGGCGTGTCTCACTGAAAGATTCACAGAAGCTGGCGGGCAGCCAACTGGCTATCTTGCGCAAAGCTGTACAACGTTGCCGAGCTGGCGGGCGCATCGTTTATGCCACCTGCACCTTTGCCCCCGAGGAAAACGAACTCATCGTCAATGCCATGCTCCAAGATTATGGGAAATTTGTGCGTTTGCTGCCTGCCAGCATTCCAGGACTTCACACCTCACCTGGCCTGACCACGTGGCAAGGGCAGTCACTCCACCCAGACCTGAGCCAAGCCATCCGCGTGTGGCCGCATCAAAACGACACGGGCGGTTTCTTTGTGGCTGTTCTGGAGAAAACAGAAGATGCCCGTTCGCGGGCTGAAAAGCCGCCCATTGCTGAACTGCCATGGGAAAACGTCAAAGAAGAGCGAGAGCCATGGCTGACCATCCTGGCTGACCGATTTGGCATGGATCTCGCCCATTTTGATGATTTTGTCATTTTCCGCGAAGGACGGCGGGGTGTTTACATTGCTAATCGAGACCAGCAGCCACCGCAAAAGCCAAAACCAGACGCAGTGGGCATGTTGTTTATGCACACGGAGGGCAAATATCCCAAGTTGACCACGGCAGCTGCGATGCAATTCGGCCGTTTTGCCAGGGACAATGTCATTGATTTGCAGCCCGAGCAGGTGCAGGCGTTTATGGCGCGTCAGGATTTTCATGTGGATGCAGCACAGGTGGTGGATGTGAGTGGCACAGGCTACGTGATTTTGCGTTATCGAGGTTATGTGGTCGGCCTGGGTGTTTACCGGCAGCACCTGGGCTTGGTGGAGAGCTTGTATCCAAAAGGCTGGGCGCGAAAGCAGGTCTGCTGCCACTGATTTGTTGAGGAATGGAAATTAAATAATACAACGAGGTTGTTTCCTTGCCGTTCCTGGAAGCTGACGATGCAATTCCATATTTTATCGTTACTCCTTGAGATGGCAGAGCTTTGAGTAGCCTATAGCGTTTTCTTTGCGTTTTTTGCGTCCTTTACGATGAAAAATAGGGGGTTTTATGAAAATTGAACGAATTGATCTTTTCCACATTTCTCTGCCATTGGTTAGTCCGTTTGGCACCAGTTTTGGCGTGCAGCTTGAGCGTGCTTGTTTGATCATGAAGCTGTATGCAGATGGCCTGATTGGCTGGGGGGAGTGTGTCGCCACCAATGATCCGGGCTACAGTTACGAAACGGCCGTTACCGCCTGGCATATTCTCTCTGATTTCCTCATTCCCGCTGTGTTGGGCCAAGATTTACAAGAGCCAGAAGATTTGGGGGCGTGGCTTCGTTCGGTGCGGGGGCATCCCTTGGCAAAGGCCACCCTGGATCAAGCTGCTTGGGATATTACCGCCCAGCGGGATGGTCTCTCGGTGGCGCAAAAACTGGCCTCTCCGTACCCTGAGGGTGCCAAAGAACGGGTCAAGGTGGGCATCAGCATCGGCACGCAGCCAACTGTTGACGCGACGCTGGCGGTCATTGCTGAGAATTTAGCGAAAGGGTACCAGCGTATCAAGCTCAAAATCAAACCGGGACATGATATTGAACTAGCCCGTGCTGCTCGAAACAGTTTTCCTGAGACGCGCATCATGCTTGATGCAAATTCGGCTTACAAACTTGAGGATGCGCCCCTTTTCCAGGCGATGGACGACCTGGATTTGCTCATGGTTGAGCAGCCGCTAGGCAATGAAGACATTTACGACCACAGCCAACTGCGTCCTCTCATCCAGACGCCGCTGTGCCTGGACGAGAGCATCACCTCTGCCGACCATGCCCGTTATGCCCTGGCGCTAGAAGCGTGTGACATCATCAATGTCAAGCCAACGCGGGTCTCTGGCTGGACAGAAGCGCGTAAAATCCACGATCTGGCACGGGCACAGGGTGTTGGTTTATGGGTTGGCGGTATGCTAGAAACGGGTGTGGGGCGGGCGGCTCAGTTGGCGTTGGCATCGCTGCCGGGGTTCACATTGCCTGGCGATATTTCGGCCACCGAGCGTTATTATGCCCATGATATTGCCACCCGCTTTACATTAAACAGCGAAGACAGTACCATTACGGTGCCCACTGAACCTGGTTTGGGCATTGAGGTGGATGAGGAACGGTTAACGGCCGTTACCCAACGACAAAGATCATTTACGATTTAAGATTAACGATTACGGTTTGCGTCATCGTCAATTGAAAATTGTCAATCGTCAATCGAGGTCATTTATGTTTAAGGATAAGAAAATCTCATTTATCGGCAGTGGGGCGATGGCAGAAGCCATGATTCGTGGTTTGCTAGACCAAAAAGTGGTTGAGGCCAAGCAAATTATTGCTGCTGATCCCTGGCAAGCTCGCCTCAAATATTTGAACGAACGCTATGGTGTTGCCATTACCGTTGATAATGGCAAAGCGGCTGAGGATGGACAAATTGTTGTCTTTTCATTCAAACCACAAAATTTAGAGCGAGTGACGCCTAGCGTTCGTGGTCATCTGCGGCGGCAGGATTTGTTGATTTCGATTGTAGCCGGTGTGCCGATTGAGAAACTGGCCAATAGTGTCGCTCATGCTTCTGTGGTGCGGGCGATGCCCAACACGCCAGCCCAAATTGGTCAGGGTATCACCGTCTGGACGGGAACTTTAGATATTAGTGAGTTACATAAAGGACAGGCGCAGGCTGTGCTGGGCTCGTTGGGTGAAGAGATTTTCATGAATGAGGAGCGCTATCTGGATATGGCGACGGCGCTCAGTGGTTCGGGTCCAGGATATGTGTTTATGCTGATGGAGGCGATGATCGACGCTGGGGTTCACATGGGTTTCTCGCGCCATGTATCGCAAAAGTTGGTTGAGCAAACGATGTTGGGTTCTGTGGAGTATGCCAAACGCTCAAATAAACATGTGGCGGAACTGCGTAATCAGGTGACATCGCCGGGGGGCACCACAGCCGAAGCGCTTTACCATATGGAAAAAGGTGGCTTGCGCACGGTTATCTCACGTGGCATTTGGGCGGCTTACCAACGTTCTATCGCCTTAGGCCGCGGCGACCAACACAAACCAGACCTTTAAGGGGTTTGCGCGTAAAAAAAATAGCGCACTGAAGTGCGCACTACGAGCTTAAGGGGTTTGTAGTACGCGCTTTAGCGCGTAAAAAACGAACTTGAGGAGCTTGTCGTAGGTGCTTTAGCGTGTAAAAAAAATAGCGCACTGAAGTGCGCACTACGAACTTGAGGGGTTTGTAGTACGCGCTTTAGCGCGTAAAAAAAATAGCGCACTGAAGTGCGCACTACGAACTTGAGGGGTTTGTAGTACGCGCTTTAGCGCGTAAAAAACGAACTTGAGGAGTTTGTCGTAGGCGCTTTAGCGTGTAAAAAAATAGCGCACTGAAGTGCGCACTACGAACTTAAACTTGAGGAGTTTGTCGTAGGCGCTTTAGCGCGTAAAAAAACAGCGCACTGAAGTGCGCACTACGAACTTAAACTTGAGGAGCTTGTCGTAGGCGCTTTAGCGCGTAAGAATGGCGCGAGGGTATCTGGTTTCTTTTGTGAATCTCGAACAGCGCATAGGAGAGTAGTTATGAAAATCTTAGTAACGGGAGGGGCTGGCTATATTGGCAGCCACACTGTTGTGGAATTGTTGAATGTAGGCCATGAGGTTGTGGTGGTTGATAACCTTTCAAATAGTTGTGAAGTGGCCTTACGACGTGTAGAAGAATTGACTGGTAAAAATATCT
>PDQY01000112.1 GCA_002746795.1 Chloroflexota bacterium
TGAGCATGCCCATGTGCCAGACTATGAGGCGCTTCATGCAGAAGCTAGTGCTGATTTGGCCGCGTTTTGGGGCAAGGTTGCGGCTGAAAACTATGAATGGTTCCAACCGTGGGAGCAGGTGTTGGATGACCATAATGCGCCATTTTACAAATGGTTTGTGGGAGCCAAAGTCAATATTGTTCATAACGCACTCGACCGACACATGAGAACGGCCGTTCGCAATAAAGCTGCCCTCATTTTTGCAGGGGAAAAAGGGGATACTCGCGTTTATACCTACCAGCAATTGAACCGGGAAGTTAGCAAATTTGCCAGTGTGCTGCGCTCCATGGGCATACAAAAGGGCGACCGGGTGACCATCTACATGGGCCGTATTCCTGAACTCATGATCTCCATGTTGGCCTGCGCCAAAATTGGAGCCATGCACTCCGTTGTCTACGGTGGTTTTTCCACAGAAGCGCTCCACGAACGCATCGATGACAGCCAATCCAAAGTACTCATCACCTGTGATGGCGCCTGGCTGCGGGGCAATATTATCGAACTCAAGAAAATTGCCAACGAAGCAGTTGATCGTTCTGGCACCATCCAGTCCGTCATTTGCGTTAAACGCACAGAGAACGAGGTAGAAATGGTGCAAGGTCGTGACTATTGGTACCATGATCTCATGGAGCTGCCCATTGCCGATCCCACCGCAGAAACCGAAATCATGGATGCTGAAGATCCACTTTTTATCCTCTACACTTCAGGCACGACAGGTAAACCGAAAGCGATCTTGCATACCCATGGTGGGTATATGGTCTGGACATCTACCACCATGAAATACGTATTTGACATCAAACCAGAAGATGTTTGGTGGTGTGCGGCAGATCCAGGCTGGATTACTGGACATAGCTACATTGTTTACGCGCCGCTGATTTTGGGAGCTACCAGCGTCATGTATGAAGGCGCCCCAACCCATCCCTATCCAGATCGGTGGTGGTCTCTTATTGCCAAATATGGCGTTTCCATTCTCTACACTGCGCCTACTGCTATTCGTGGCCTGATGCGGTTTGGAGAAAGCTGGCCTAACAAGCATGATCTTTCCAGCCTTCGTTTACTCGGTTCAGTGGGCGAACCTATCAATCCAGAAGCATGGCGTTGGTATCATCGGGTCATTGGTAAAGGGAACTGCCCCATCATGGATACCTGGTGGCAGACGGAAACAGGTGGCTTCATGATTACGCCATTGCCCAGTGTGCCCCTCAAACCTGGTTCCGCCGCCCGTGCCTTCCCTGGCGTGGATATTGACGTTGTTGATGAAGAGGGGGATCCGGTGGCAGCCAACGAAGAAGGATACCTCGTCATTAAAACGCCGTGGCCAGGTATGCTCCGTACCATCTTGGGCGATCCCGGCCGCTACGTGGAGCAATATTGGAGTCGTTTTAAGGAACAAGGTTGGTACCTACCCGGTGACAGCGCTAAAAAGGATGAAGATGGTTACATTTGGGTGATTGGCCGCATTGATGATGTGCTGAAGGTTTCTGGTTATCGTCTGGGAACGGCTGAAGTAGAAAGTGCCTTAGTCAGTCATGCAGCTGTGGCAGAAGCGGCCGTTATTGGCGTGCCCGATGAGTTAAAGGGCAATATCATCAAAGCATATTGCATTTTGCGCCAGGGTTGGGAAGGAAGTGACAAGCTGGAACATATTCTCAAAGACCATGTAGGTCATGAGATGGGCCCTATCGCTAAACCGGCTACCATTGATTTTGTAGACAGTTTGCCTAAGACGCGCTCTGGTAAGATTATGCGGCGGGTGCTTAAAGCTCGTGTGCTTGGTCAGGATGTGGGGGATTTGTCCACGTTGGCAGATTAGATTGCCAATCGCGTGTATAGCAATCAAACAAGCTGGTAAACCCTGTGTTTGCCAGCTTGTTTTGCCTGTTGGGTCTGGTGGTCTTTATTGATTAGCTGAACGCCACCAGGTGTAATATTCACTGCGCAGTTTCTCACGATTGGGCAGAGGGAAATAGGCCAAACCTTCTTTGTTGCCAATATAAATACCGCTGTTGATCATACGATAAGGATATTCAACGGTATGGGTACGGTCTACCATTTTTGTATGGATGGTTTTCGATTTTAATTCGAGCAGACATTCACGTAAATGGTGAATGTAATCGTATGGCAGATCGCCAATTGGCCCATTCTCAGGATCTTTGGCTAATGCGCCTAACCGCAGATCTACAAAACAAACGGCGGGTAAATAGATGCCAGAACTATCATCGGTTAAGAAATGGGAGAAGTCCAGGGGATCGAGGGAACTGACTACCAATGGCGATGTCGGTGCGATTTCCTGATACATATAAAGCGTCGTGTGATCTTTAGGATAATCTGTACTATGGTTCAGGGTCAGTATTTCCCCAAAGCGGGTGACGAGGTGCAATGTGTGGATAGCCTTTAGCGGAACGTGTTCTAGTACTCGGTATGTGGCGATATAGACGGATTTTTTAGGACGGCCATCTTTATGTGGCACACATCGGGCTAAACCTTCTTCAATGTTAAAAAACTCATCACGAAACTCAGGATCGAGTTCCACAAACATAGCTTGTCCAGCTTGTTTCTTGCTGTAGCCCACTGTGTAATACACACCAAATTCTTCTGGCGGCAGCATAGATGCAATCAGGGCTTCTGGTATTAATGACAAGTAAAGATGCAAGGTCATAAAGCCTACCACTCCTTTAGGTTCATGGGATAGTGAAAAATACGAACGAGATTATAACTGCTTTTTTGAGTTCAGTCTCATAAAATATCAAATTGATTTAATCTTGAAAAGTTTTTTCATGGGTTAGGGGCATTATCTGCAAAATAGATGGCTGATGGTTATTTTTTTGTTTGACATGGATTGTGCAATTCGTTACAATGCCCCGCCTAGTGACTGTCTAAGAATTAGTCTCTGTTTTTCAGGAGTAAAAGTTACTTGAAGTGCATCTATCAATTCCATCATTTATTTATGGATGCGCACTTAATACCCACTTGTCTAAGGGAATAGCATAAAAATGGAGAGGAAGGATTCCTTCGAGTTGTGACGAGAACGGCCGTTACGGACATTCCTACTAAACCCAAAATCAATTCTGCACAGGAGGCGCAAGTCGCTCTATGGAACAAACAATTTTAATGGCTCAAGAAGCAGCAGCAGCACGTGCTGCGCTGCCGTGGTTGTGGTGGCTGGGTCCCCTTGCCGCAATTTTAGCTTTAGCATATGCCTACTATTTTTATCGACAATTGATGGGTCATTCTGAAGGAACGCCGAAAATGATAGAAATCGCACAAGCGGTTCGAGATGGTGCGATGGCTTATCTCACTCGTCAATATCGAGTTGTTACGGTTGTATTTGTATTTTTATTCTTTGTTTTCCTCATCATGTCTTACTTCAAACTGCAAAATCCCATCGTGCCATTTGCGTTTATTACTGGTGGCTTGTTCTCGGCGCTTTGTGGCTTTATAGGTATGAAGACCGCAACCAATGCTTCTGCGAGGACAGCCCATGCAGCGAGCAACAGCTTGAACGAGGGGTTGCAAGTTTCATTGCGGGCAGGAGCCGTGATGGGGCTGGTTGTGGTTGGTTTTGCGTTACTTGATATTACCGTTTGGTTTCTCATTTTGTATTATGTATTTCCCGCAGTTCTCCCCGCCAGTTTTATTAGTGTGGCGGCCAATCCTTTGCCTTTGATTACTGCTACCATGTTGAGCTTTGGCATGGGGGCTTCCACCCAGGCGCTGTTTGCGCGTGTTGGCGGTGGTATTTACACCAAAGCGGCTGATGTGGGGGCAGACCTTGTGGGTAAAGTGGAAGCTGGTATCCCTGAAGATGATCCCCGTAACCCGGCAACGATTGCTGATAACGTGGGGGACAATGTGGGGGATGTGGCTGGCATGGGGGCTGACTTGTATGAATCCTATGCTGGCTCTATTTTGGCAACATCCGCCTTAGGTGTGGCTGCTGTTTCGGTGGCGGCTGGGGCTGGCGCCACGTTCTTAGCGCAATATAGTGTGATTGAAATGCAGCTGCGCTACTTGGCAGCGCCCATTGCTTTGGCTGCTGTGGGTGTGGTTCTTTCCATCATGGCTGTCTATCTTGTACGCGCACAGGAAGGTGCCAGTCAAGCGGAGTTAATCGGTGCTTTGAGCCGTGGTTTGTATGGCAGTTCTATTGGTATTGCCATATTGGCTCTCCCTATTCTTTACATTTTAGATATACCCAATTGGGTCTCGGTGTGGATAGCTGTCTTAACTGGCCTGGTGGTTGGTATCGTCGTCGGGAAGGCAACGGAGTATTACACGTCTCATGCGTTCAAACCGACCCGAGGCATTGCTGTTCAAGCTGAGACTAGTTCAGCGACGGCCATCATCGAAGGTGTTGCTGTTGGTATGGAATCTAACGGTATTCCTGTGGTTGCCATTATTGCGGGTATTGCGGTTAGCTTTTATGTGGTTGGTGGCAGCAGCAATATTTTGATGGGTCTTTATGGCGTAGGTATTGCTGCGGTTGGTATGCTGTCTACGCTTGGTTTTACCTTAGCGACGGACGCTTATGGCCCCATTGCGGATAATGCGGGCGGCAATGCGGAAATGTCTGAATTGGGCGCACATGTCCGTGACCGGACAGACCAATTAGATGCTGTCGGTAATACGACGGCCGCTATCGGTAAAGGGTTTGCCATCGGTTCTGCGGCTTTAACCTCTCTGGCCTTGTTGGCCGCTTATCTCGAGGAAGTTCGCCTTGTTTTGGGTGAACTCCGTGGCGTAGAAGAAGTGGAACTGGGTGGCGAGATGGTAGCAGTGGCTACGATGTCGATGCAGCAGTTCATGGCTTATTACAATGTGACATTGCTCAACCCGGCTGTTTTAATTGGTTTGTTTGCCGGGGCAGCAACGGCATTTTATTTTTCTGCATTAACCATGCGTGCTGTGGGTCGTGCAGCTGGTGGCATGGTTGAAGAAGTGCGTCGCCAATTCCGAGGAGATCCGGGAATTTTGGCGGGTACGTCTAAACCTGATTATGCCAGTTGTGTTGATATTAGTACGGCGTCGGCTCAAAGGGAAATGGTGGTGCCTTCTATTGTTGCTATTTCTGTGCCTGTTGTGGTTGGGGTTTTGTTTGGTGTAGCTGGCGTGATTGGCTTGTTAGCTGGTGGTTTGGCTGCTGGCTTTGCCCTGGCGATTATGATGGCTAATGCTGGTGGTGCCTGGGATAATGCTAAGAAATATGTCGAGGAAGGGCATCACGGTGGTAAAGGCTCTGAGGCGCATAAAGCAGCTGTTGTGGGGGATACGGTTGGTGATCCGTTTAAGGATACTTCTGGCCCGTCTTTGAATATTCTGATTAAGCTGATGGCAATGGTATCTGTGGTGTTTGCCGGCCTGGTTGTGGCGGTGGCTAATGGGCAGGGTTTGATTTCGCTGCTAGCTGGTTAGGAAACGGCCGTTTCCTGAGCAAAATTGTAGTTTATCACAAAAGCGCAGCCAGATAGCTGCGCTTTTTCCTTCTCCGGGCGTATAATGTAGCAAGAGAGGAACAAGGTTTATTATTGAGGAACAGTTGAATTTATGAGCACCATTTTAGTTTATGCCCCTGCCTTAGAACACACAAAGCCTTATCATCCTGAAAGTCACCATCGCTTAAAAGCTGTGATGCAAAATTTAGACGAGTTTGGTGTATTGGCTGATTTACGGCAAATCGAACCCCAAACTGCATCACTTGAGCAGTTAATGCGGGTGCATACCCCAGACCTTATCGAACATATACAACAAGTTTCCTTGATGGGGGGCGGCACCCTTGATCATGGAGATACCTATGCCACGGCAAAAAGTTTTGGATTGGCAAAAATAGC
>PDQY01000106.1 GCA_002746795.1 Chloroflexota bacterium
ATCTTCTGATTTTGGCATGTCTGGCAGAATACGTGTCGTGCCATCAGGAAACTTGACACCTGCTTGCACGACAGCCACCAAATGGGGTGAATTGACTTTTCGTCACCGCTTTTCAGCCATCATAAGTAATTTGAAGGCCATTGCCAATTTCGGTGCTTTCATCCCCCGTGCTTTTAAATCTCGCAGGAAGGTTAGCCATGATTCGGTCGATTCCCGATACCCATCATCTATTGCTATCACTTCTTTGACCCTATCTGGTCGCACACCGATGATGACCAGGCAGAAGTGGCGGTCATCTTCTAAACGGCCGTTGAAATGTACCCCGTCGGTTCAGATGTAGACATATTCTGTGTTATGTAACGGCCGTTTCTGCCTGCAACCCGTGTGGATACGCCGTCTCTTACTGATTAACCAATCCACTATCATCAGTTTTATGATTATCGCTACTGTTTGTGGCAGCGTTGTTTATGCATTGATTGGCACACTGCTAGGCATGATTGGCACCGCTGTTGGTGTACCAAAATCTGCCAAAGCAACAAGAGCTTAGTTTTTTACCATGATCGCCTAAACCTTAAGGGCTGTGTCTGCGCACAGTCCTTTTTTGTTATCTGAAAACAGTTCCCATTTAGGCACAGTGTCTGGCGCTTCCCTCAGACCGCAGTGGAACACTCGACTGGACAAGAATCGATTTCCCATTAAAATTTAAGTTGAACCCCTTATTCCACACTTTGCTTGAAATACCTGGCGTGGATAAACCACCAATTAGAAAGGAAACATGTGTCTACTTTCTAAATTCTAAATTTCTTGTTTACCGTACCAGAGTTCCACTCATAAGTGCCTAACGTGTGAAAACAAGAAAAAAGTTGGCAAGCAGGTAAACATGTCTATTGATTTGAAAAGCCCAAGTTTATACATCAACCGAGAACTCAGCCATATTGAATTCAACCGGCGCGTCTTACAAGAAAGCTACAACGAAAACCACCCACTACTGGAAAGAGTGAAATTTTTAGCCATTTTCACAAGCAACATGGATGAATTTTTCATGGTACGTGTCTCTGGTTTGCAACAGCAGGTCATTTTAGGCGTCACGAAAACACCTGCAGATGGGCTGCTCCCTCGGGAACAACTAGTTGCCATCCACCGCGCCGTAACCCAACTATTTGCTGAAGCCATGAAATGCTGGCGCGACGTGTTGCAACCCACCCTGGCAGAGGCAAAAATCATCATTTATAACTACAGCCAGCTCAAACGGCGGCAGCAAGCTAAACTACGTGATTACTTTGAACGCAGCATCTTTCCCGTGCTGACGCCCCTGGCCTTTGATCCAGGACATCCCTTCCCCCACATCTCAAACCTCAGCTTGAATCTAGCAGCCGTGATCCGTGATCCGAAAACAGATGAGATGCATTTTGCCCGTGTAAAAGTCCCTTCTATTTTGCCCCGTCTCGTGTCGCTAAAACCATTAGATCCTGACGATTTACTACAGCCCACCACCCATAAATTTGTTTGGGTGGAACAGATCATTGCCGCTAACCTGGATCGTCTCTTTCCCGGCATGGAAATCATCGCCGCCTATCCTTTTCGGGTGACGCGAAACACCGACATGGAAATCCAAGAAGAAGAGGCGGATGACCTGCTTCTAACCATGGAAAAAAATCTGCGGCAGCGTCATTTTGGCTTTCCAGTTCGCCTGGAGATCGATGAAAACACCCCTGATGACATCCGTGAACTGTTGTTAGCGAATTTGCAGATGAGCGCATACGACACCTACACATTCAAAGGGCCGCTTGGCCTTAGCAGCCTTTGGGAGCTGCATAAACTCGAGCGCCCTGAACTAAAAGAGGTGAGTTTCCGTCCCTACATCCCCTCTAGTTTGCGTAACGGGGAAGAGATTTTCTATGCCTTGGAAAAACAGGACTATTTATTCCATCACCCCTACGATAGTTTTTCACCCGTTATTGATCTGCTGCGCCAGGCAGCTGATGACCCGGATGTGTTAGCTATCAAACAGACGTTATACCGCGTTGGGTCAAACTCGCCGATTGTGCGTGCTTTGATGCGTGCCAGTGAAAATGGCAAGCAAGTATCTGTGTTGGTGGAATTGAAGGCCCGTTTTGATGAAGAGAGTAATATTGAATGGGCACGCGCCCTTGAAACTGCAGGCGTTCACGTTGTTTATGGGCTCATTGGCCTGAAAACTCACTGCAAAGTGACCTTGATTGTGCGGCGCGAAAAAGGGGGCATCCAACGCTACGTACACGTAGCAACGGGCAATTACAACTCGATTACGGCTCGCATTTACACTGACCTGGGCTTGATGACCAGCAAGGAAGATATTGGCGAAGACGCCACTGAGCTGTTCAATTATTTAACTGGATATTCCAAGCAGCGCGTCTATCGCAAGTTTTTGGTTGCTCCCGTCAACTTGCGTAGCAGTTTGCTTCAATTTATCAAAAGAGAGACTAAGCTGGGTAAAAAGGGACGCATCATTCTCAAGTCAAATTCTCTGGTGGATCCGCAAATTATTCGTGCTTTGTATCGCGCCTCGCAAGCAGGTGTGCAAATCGATTTGATTATTCGTGGTATCTGCTGTTTGCGCCCAGGTGTTAAGGGCGTCAGTGATCATATTCGGGTGGTCAGCATCGTGGGCCGTTTTTTGGAACACAGCCGTATTTATTATTTCCACAATAATGGCAAATCGGAGATGTATGTAGGCAGTGCAGATTTAATGCCGCGTAATATTGATCGCCGGGTTGAGGTTTTATTCCCCATCGAAGAGGCACAGATGCAAAAAACTGTCCTCAAACAGATTTTAGAGGTGTATTTGCGGGATACTGCTAATGCCTCTACTTTGCAGGCTGACGGCCGTTATGTGCCCTTGGTGACAACCCTGAAAAATAAAGACACGCCTTTCTCTTCACAAAAATGGTTCTTACACGACCGCTCTCAAAAAAACTCAGAGGAACACCCAGAAGCACAAGGGGTCAAAACCAAACCGTAAGTGCGCATCCATAAACAAGTTACGGAATTGATGGATGCGCTTCAAGTGACCTTTCCCCATCTCTCCTTGGTGGTTTATCTACGCCAGGAAATCTCTACGCGACAATATGCCCAGCAAACGAGGCGGCAAAATCAGCTGGAATGCGTATGGGGCGGCCAGTCGCCAAATCAACCCACACCCACACTGCATACGCCTGAGCCACCAGGGAATCATCACAGACGCGCTTGATAAGGTAATGGCGAACGGCCGTTGCTCGTTTTGCTCCAGCAATGTAAGTTGTGATTTCCAGCTCGTCCCCCATCCTGGCCTGCTGCTTATACTCAATGTGATAACGACGCCCCACAATACCGAAACCATGGGCTGCCATGCGTGCCATCGACCAGCCAAACGCCTCAGCCGCATTTACCCCTGCCGTTTCTAGAAACGTGAGATATTTAGCATTGTTCACATGTCCTGCCGGGTCAATATCGCCCCACTCCACCCGACGACGCATCTTGAACGCTTTGGGGGGTGGCGGCGGTGCTTTAGGGAAACGCTGCCGGGGAGGCACATCTGTTGGCGGACCGTCGGGGAAAAAGGTGGCTTGCATGTCAGCAGGCACAGAAACAGGGCGTTGTGCCTCCATATCCAGGTATACCCAGTCGGTTACAGCTGTTGCTACAATTTCATCGTTATCAGCGTTGCGGAATTCATATGCGCGGCGGCTGCGCACCCGGCGAAAATCCTCCACCCATGTCTTGATGATGACAGTGTCGCCATAAACCAGGGGGCGCAGATAGTTGATGTCGGTTTCACGGATGATCCAATAACGGCCGTTTTCATTGTACCAATCCATGCTGTATCCCGCGGCCACCGAGGCATCAAAGGCCGCTTCCTGCATATAACGCACATAATTGACATGATTAACATGACTATACGCATCACATTCATAATAACGTATCCGAAACGTGCGCTCGAAAATTAAGGGCATTATGTTTTCTCCAAAAGAAATAGCAGCAAGTGGCCAGTACGTGCTGCTTACTGCTTCTTATCTCATTTAGGCCAGGCCGGGTCTAAGAATTTTTGAATTTCGACGAGATAACCGTTCGGATCGCGGAAGAAGATATGGTAGAGGTTGAATGTCTCATTCAACGTAGGTGGTTTTTCAATGGGGATCTTGTGGGCAAGCAAGTAATCATGCCAGGCGTCAACTTGCTCTGAAACAAGCGTCAGGATCACGCCATCTGGATTGGCTCCCGCAAAATGCTCACAAAAACCGATAAAAGCCTGGTCGTTCACCTGGAAGATTTGGCATTTATCTTGATCCAGTGCCAATTTTAAGCCGAGAATATCTTGATAGAAAACGGCCGTTTTCGCCAAATCAGACGTGTGCAAAAATGTCACTTGCTGCGTCAGTTCAGGTCTCGTCATGGATACCTCCAAGCAGAATTATTTCCGTTTTTCCATGACGATGCAAGACAAAAAAAAGCAGCGCCTCGTTTTCTGCGCTGCCATCACATTACCTGTTTCTGAGCATGCCAGTTAGCCAACCTGTCTCACTTTGATATCACCGACAAAATAAGTAGCTTGCAGCAAAATCTTTTTATCTGCCAATTTATAGTTATGGGTGCGCAAGTTCACCGGCATTAGAAAGTTTTCTTCCTTGGCGTCCGGTAGCGATACATCACTCACAAAAGCAATTGATTCAACAGCCACACCTACATGTTTCGGCACATACACATCAATATCACCAACAAAGCCAATAGTCCGAATTTTGGTAACGCCCTCAGGAATATCCGCATTCACCATGTCTAATTCCATATCGCCCACCAAATACCAAAATTCCTCATCGACAACCTGCCAGGAACCAGAGCGTTCCACTTCTCCCAGGAATCTTTGTGTCATAGCAGTGCCTGGCTTAACCATTTGCGGCCTAAAAATCAAGAAAACTCCTAGCAAAATAAAGACCATCGGCCAACAGAAAATCCATAAGTCAATATTAAAAACATTGCCTACGAGAAGTGCCACGCCAAATATAACAACAATAATGCCTAAATAAAATTGTCCTTGGTTGCGCATCACCAACCCTCCAGATTAGAAAACTTATGGGGCTATACGGAGAAGGAGTGAAGTTGTTGCAAAAAACGAGCGGAGATTTAAAAATTGTAGTAAATTCCCTGTCCATGAACAAAAAAAGAGCCCTTCTCTCCGTATACGATAAGGCAGGGTTGGCGACCTTCGCCACCGCCCTGGCCAAGATGGATTGGGAACTGGTAGCCAGCGGCGGCACAGCCCGTCAATTACGTGAAGCTGGATTAACCGTCATGGAGATCACCAACATGACCGGCACACCAGAAATGTTAGGCGGGCGTGTCAAAACCCTGCATCCAGTGGTTCACGGCGGCATCCTCGCCCGAGACATCCCCCAAGACAAAGCTGATTTAGCCGCCCAACAGATTCAAATGATCGACCTCGTGGCCTGCAATTTGTACCCCTTTGCAGACACCATCGCCAAACCAGGCATCACCTTAGCCGAAGCCATCGAGCAGATCGACATCGGCGGCGTCACCTTGCTGCGAGCCGCAGCCAAAAACTTCGCTCGCGTCACCATCGTCTGTGATCCCAACGATTACGGCACTCTCATCGACGAACTCAAGGAAAACGGCCGTGTCCCCCACGCCCATCGACAAAAACTCGCCATCAAAGCCTTCGCCCACACCCGCGACTACGATACCGCAATTACAACCTATCTTAAAAACCAATGGTCAGCCAATGAACAGTAAGCACCATTCCATGTTTC
>PDQY01000099.1 GCA_002746795.1 Chloroflexota bacterium
GGCTGTTACCTCGCTTATCAGGTTTACGGCTATGTGCGCTCCCTGAACGATCCGCGCAGCCAGGCATTTGTACAGTGGGCCACAAGCAGCAGCGCTGACCGCAGCAGTCTGATTACGGTGCAGCGGGAGGCTTGCCCGGGCGCCCCTTTCATCTTGCCCGCAGATGGCTTCATTGGCCTGCTCTATGAAGACCCGCGTCCCCCTTACTCCAAACGCCATCCCCACCAGGGCATCGACATCTTCAGTGACGCAGACCCGGGTATCTCGCCTGTTTATGCTGCTTATGAGGGCTATGTGACACGCCAGGAAGATTGGCGCAGTTCGCTCATCATTCGCGTACCCGATGATCCGCTCAACCCAGGAGAGCAAATCTGGCTCTACCATACCCACATGGCAGATCGAGAAGGCAATGATTTCATTGAAGCGGCGTTTCCCCCAGGTACTCACGAGTTTTTTGTGGAGCAAGGCACGCTGCTGGGCTACACGGGTGATTACAACGGCAATTCTGCCCGCAACGTGTGGGTGCATCTACATTTTTCCATCGTCAAGGATGATGGCAACGGCCGTTATCTCAACGAACTAGAATTCAACAACACGCTGGATCCCACCCCATACCTCGGCCTACCACTCAACTACTACAATGCGTCGGCTGAGATGGCCTGTTTAGAAAAAGAATCATGAAACGCCGTTCACGCTATCGGGGGCTAACCCGTCACATTTCTGCCCACTGGCCAACTTACGCTTTCATGTATCTTGGTCTGGTGATGGTGCTCTTAGTGGCGGGCATCAGTTTACAAAAAGGCTGGTTTTCTTTTGTCCCGCTCATGATAGCGTCAGGTATTATCCTGGTTTACTTTTTGGCAACATCCTTATGGGCAGCGCATCAACTCTATGACTTGGATGGCGTTCGCCCTTATGATGTGCTGTTTAACATGGGGCAAATCAAGGCTACAGATACGATTGTTGTCATCGATTTTGGCTTGCGAATCACACCGCTGCTGCTGCGCCGGCGTCTGACAACGGGCAAAATCATCACCGTGGATGTGTATAATCCGCAATGGACCACGGGGCAGGCTCTCATCCGCGCTCGCGCCAATGCCCCCCAACCACCCGAAGATCCGCGTCTGGTCTGGCAAAACGGCCGTTTCGACCTCCTCCCCCTACCTGACAACAGCGTCTCTTATGTGATGCTAGACCAAATCCTCTCCCAATGTTGGCAAAAAGGAGACCGGCTGCGTCTGCTGCAAGAAGCACACCGCATCCTCACCCCAAACGGCCGTTTACTCATATCTGAACGAGTACGCACCCAGACAAACTGGATCGTTCACGGTCTCGGAGGGATACATTTCCAACCAGTCGATGATTGGGTTAACACAATTCAAAAAGCAGGCTTTATGGTACGCCGCCAGGAAAACCTGCAAGGGCTTGTTCACTGTTTCCGCGCCGATAAACCGTCCGGTTCCGAAGCCAGACAGTTGGCACTTGATCTGCCAATTTGACCGGCTGCCCGTGAACCGATTACTGACCAGCGAGCATGCCCCCCAAAATACGATTAACAAAGCGTATGAACCCATTCATGCCCCTTGACAGCCTTATGACCAGAGCCTTAAAATATTCCCATACAGACTTCCCCTCCTTCCTACCCTTTTTCGGAGTCTGAAAACTTTGCACTAAAACAACACACATGAACTATAAAGATTACTATCAAATTCTTGGCGTTAGTAAAAAAGCAACTGACAAAGAAATCAAAAAAGCTTACCGTCGCTTAGCCCGTGAATACCACCCTGACACAAATCAAGGCGACAAACAAGCTGAAGAACGATTCAAAGAAATCAATGAAGCGTATGAAGTATTAGGTAACCCCGATAACCGCACCAAATATGACCAATTAGGCAGCAATTACCACCGTTACCAACAAATGGGAGGCAATGCTGCTGATTTTGATTTTTCTCAATGGTTTGCCCAGGGTGGCACCCCTGGTGGTCAACACATCAACATGGATTTGGGCGACCTCTTCGGAAGCGGTTTTGGCTCAACGCAAAGCGGCAGTTTCTCCGATTTCTTTAACGCCATTTTCGGCCAACAAACTGCAACACGGCAAGCACCCAGACAAGATTATTTTGGCCAGCAAACTGCATCTGCTGATATGGAACAAATTGTCACCATCTCCTTGGAAGAAGCCTTTCACGGCACCACCCGCTCATTTAGACAAAACGGAACCTCTTTCACTGCTAAAATTCCCCGAGGAGCCAAGAACGGCACCAAAATCCGACTTAAAGGAAAAGGAAACGTGACAGCCTACGGTCAGGGTGATTTATTCCTGGTGGTGCAAGTGACCCCACACCATCTGTTCAAACGAGTGGGGAACAATCTAGAAGTGCGTGTGCCCGTGGATGTGGTAACGGCCGTTCTCGGAGGCAAAGTTGTCGTCCCCACCCTCACCGGTGACGTTACGCTCAAAATTCCAGCAGGCACTCAGAGTGGCCAAACCTTCCGTCTCAGCAAAAAAGGAATGCCTCATTTGCGACAGCCCAACAAAACAGGAGACATGATGGCAAAAATTGGTATCAGAATCCCCAAAGCGTTAACCCCAGAAGAATTGGCTCTATACGAGAAGTTAGCAGCCATACACCCTGGAGAACCCGATACAGCATAAACCACGTCTCCCTTGCCTGTCAGTTGACCTCCGTCACGCGGCTAGACCCCCATTGGGCAATAAGCCAGTCCCACCCACACGGAGAGAACGGCCGTAGCAAGAATATATGCTCTCTCAACATTCACCTGTTGAGTTTTCGCTAGTTCCCACGAACTAGCCCTTACTATTGACCTCACATTTTTTAGTTTAGAGGAGGACATATGATTACCCAACAACAGTTGCAAGAATTGCTGTCTTACGATTCACAAGGGAAATCGGTACTTAGCATCTACCTGGACACCGACAGTACCAGTGAGCCCATCGACACAATCAAACTTCGTGTGCGTGGCATGCTCAAGGAGGCACAGCTGAACCAGGTTGAAGAGGTAAAAGCCATCGAGCAGTACCTCGACACCAGCTACGATTGGTCCAAGCCAGGTTTAGCCCTGTTTGCTAACCAGGATGGCACATTTTTCCGGGCATATCCATCAGCAATCACCTTCCGCAACCGAGTGCGCACCGGCCCCAGACCATATGTGAAACCATTGGCCAACCTATTCGATCACTTTGCCCATTATGGCGTTATCCTGGCAGATAAAGTAGGCGCCCGATTCTTTGAATATCACCTGGGCGAACTGGTGATCACAGAAGGATTCATGGGTGAAGAAGTGCAAAAAGTGAAAAAAGGACGTGGCTCTTCGACAGTAGGCATGCGCGGAGGCCAAGGGGGCGGTCGTCACGAAGTGGAAGTAGTGCAGCGTAATCTGCGTGATGAAGCCCAGGCTGCTGACAACTTCTTTGCCAATCGTCCCATCCGTCGTTTGTTCTTAGGAGGCACGTCAGAAACAACCGGACAATTTAAGGAGCTGCTGTCGAAAAAGCTGCAATCATGTCTAGCGGGCACGTTTAACATTGCTATGACTGCCAACGAGCATGAGGTGCGGCAGCATACGATCAAACTTTTGGCTGAAGCCAATGCGGAACGAGAGAAAAAGCTGGTAAACAAGATGGTAGATATGCAAGCTGGCGGGGGAACGGCCGTTATCGGGCTGGATGATACGCTGCAAGCCGTGAGTGATAAAAAGGTGCAAACGCTGATCATCAGTGATGGCTATCGCGCCCCAGGTTACGTGGATGGCGAATCTGGCTTTGTGGTCGCCAACATCGCCCGCAGCCCCATGAGTGAACAAGAACTCACCGAAGTCGAAGACATCGTTGATCTGGCAGTTTCGGCTGCCATCAGTCAAGGGGGACATGTAGAAATTGTAGCAGACAATCCCGTTCTCGAAGAAGCCGGGCGCATCGGAGCCATCCTCCGTTATTAGATGATTGTTGAGGCCTTCGGGGCAGCTACAGCCTTGAAGGCCTTTTTCTTTGTCATACATATTGAGAGCTGCATCAAATGATTAAATACATTGGCACTGTTAAAGAAATTGTTTCTTGGGAGCAATACATCAAAGTGGTGAATAATCCCAACTATGCAGAATGGGCCTTTCGTGGGCAGGCAAATGCATCATGGCCGCTTTGGCCAACCATTACCCGAGAATTACAAAACCGTAAGGTAAATCCCCAATATTGGCAGCGCCAGGAACAACGAAATATTCGCATCTTTCAACGGAAAGCGATCCACTTTTTGCAAAAAATGCCTGATATTAATGACATTTTTCGCTGGATGGGTATCATGCAACATCATGGAGCCCCGACCCGGCTCCTTGATTTCACCTGGTCGCCTTACGTGGCCGCTTTTTTCGCGTTAGAATCTGCCACCACCGATGCTGTCGTGTGGGCAGTCAACACGCTTAAAGTAGGCACTTATTGCTTTGGTCCCCAAATCCCAGAAGGGCAAGCGGTGCCAACCCCAGAAGAAGCGTTGGCATATTACGGGTTTGGCAATATGGACGATGTGGCCATTGGTGAACCATTCTTCAAAAATCAACGCCTGATTGCCCAATCAGGCACCTTCGCCTGTCCGTATGATCTGACACGGCCCATTGACAAAATCCTGGGCGGACAAGAAAATACAATTGCTAAATTTGTGCTGAAAGGGGCTGATTTACGCAAACAAGCATTGAATGAACTCTACCGCATGAACATCACCCAAGCCACCTTATTCCCAGACCTGGATGGTTTAGCCCGTTCCTTACGCCTGGAACTGGAAACCCATTATCTCTACGACCCAACCATCGTCGATTTATACGCTGGAGGGTAGCAACGGCCGTTTCCCGCCCCCCTTCATCTTCATCTAGACTCAGCCAGCGCTTGTCGTTGATAAGCATCTTTGCTGGTCAATTTGTATTGACTTTCATTTACCGGAATCAGCCAACGAAGAGAATTCCTCCTCCAGCTCAGCCTTAAACTGCATCTGATAAAGCCGTGTGTAAAAGCCATGGGGATCTTCCAGCAAAGTTTCATGCGTGCCTTGCTCAACCACACACCCCTCATGCAACACCAGCACCCAATCTGCCTTGACAATGGTACTCAAGCGATGGGCGATGACAAAAGAGGTTCGTTTTTGCATCAGGTGATCCAACGCTTCTTGTACCAGGCTTTCACTTTCACTGTCCAACGACGATGTCGCTTCATCCAAAATCAGGATGCGCGGGTCCTTGAGAATGGCTCGGGCGATGGCAACGCGCTGCCGCTGGCCACCACTAAGCTTAACGCCACGTTCGCCCACCATTGTCTCGTAGCCCGCTGCTAAATCGTTGAGGATAAACTCATGCGCGTTGGCAGCCACAGCCGCAGCCTCCACTTCTTCACGAGTGGCATCTAAACGGCCGTAAAGGATATTGGCGTAGACGGTGTCAGAAAAGAGGATGGTTTCCTGCGGCACAATACCGATTTGCGCCCGTAAACTGTGTAAATTCACTTCACGGATGTCATAGTTATCGATGAGGATACGGCCGTTATCAACATCCCAGAAGCGCGGAATCAAACTAATAAGCGTAGACTTGCCCGCTCCACTAGAACCAACCAAAGCCACCACCTGTCCCGGCTTGGCCACAAAGCTAATATGGTTTAAGACAGAAACGGCCGTTGTGTAGGCAAAACTCACATCCTCAAATATCACTTCACCCGTCACCGCCGGTAACTCAGGGGCACCAGCAGCCGACACAATGTCCGGTTCAGTGTCGAGCAAATCAAACAGTCGCTCGGTGGCGCCAATCGCTCCCTGAAAACGCGCATACAAACCAGCCAACGTGGCAATCGGCGTCGCCACCAGCATCGTATACACCAGATAAGCCACCAGCCCGCCTGCCGTCAACTGCCCTTGCATCACTTCATACGCCCCAAACCACAACGTAACCGTGATCGCGGCAAAGGCCATAAAGCCAATGATGGGGCCTAAAATGGCGTTGATTTTGGCACGACGCATCGCTGCCGCATACGTCTCGTCCACTTTTTGCGAAAAACGGCTGATTTCATATGCTTCCCGCGTGAAGGTTTTGACAATTCGAACCCCAGAAACCGTCTCTTCGACCACGTTAGCAGCTTGTGCCAGAGTATCCTGCACCGTTTTCGACGCTACGCGAATCTCCCTGCTTAACCTCACCATCGTCAGGGTGATAAAAGGCACACCGAGCAAAATGATCATCGTCAGCCGCCAATCAAGCCAAAACAGTAAAACCGCCGCCCCCATCAAAGTCAAAGCCTGACGTAACAACGCCACTAAATCATCCGTGACGGCACTTTGAAGCTGCTGCACATCATTCGTGATGCGAGACACCACTTCGCCGGTGCGATGCTCCGTAAAATAGCGGAGAGACAAGCTCTGCAAATGGATATACACCTGCACCCGAATGTCCGCCACTACGTTTTCGCCCACATAAGCCAGAGACAAACGGTTCACAAAACTGGCGACCGCTTGCAAAATAAACACCACAAACAGCCCCAAAGCCAACTGGTTAAGTCGAGGCAAGTTTTGGTCATCCAAAATCAAATCCACCAAATTCCGAATGACCAGGGGCAATATCAACCCCAGACCCACGCTAAACAACAACGCGATGATAGACACAACCATCCACACCCAATACGGACGCACATACTGCAATAAACGGCCGTAAGCGTTCACATCCTTACGCGATAGCCAGGTTATTTCCTTATCGAGATCTTGTTCATATTGGCGACCCATTCGCCGCATTCTTAGAGCCATTTATTTCATCCTTAATTCGGTGATTCGCAAGCAGTGCGGTATACTGTTTCCAGTTCACTAGCTTTTCTTACGCTTTCAATGGAGAATAATACTCAACAATGTGGAGGTTGTCATTTTATGAGCCAACAAGAGAAGGTCGCCCTTTTTGTCACCTGCCTGGTGGATCAGATGATGCCAGAAGTGGGTATAAACACGGTGAAGCTATTGCGCCGTGCCGGTTACGAGGTCACTTTTCCGCCAGAACAAGTCTGTTGTGGACAACCCTTTTTTAACAGCGGCTTTCGTGAAGAGGCCAAAACGTTGGCGCGTGCAACCATAGACACCCTTGCTGAAGAAACGGCCGTTGTCCTGCCCAGCGGCTCTTGCACCACCATGATTCGTCAGGAGTACCCCCACCTCTTTGAAGACGAACCAAAGTATTACTATCGTGCCCTGCGCCTGGCAGCAAAAAGTTATGAACTAGGTGAGTTTCTCGTCAAAATAGCAGAATGGTCTCCGGCATCAATGGCACCTGAAAACGAAACAGCAGCAGACACCATCACCTATCACGACTCCTGCCACATGTGCCGCATATTAGGTCTCAAGGACGAGCCGCGCCAACTGCTCACCGAAGCAGGCTACCACATCGACGAAATGCCCGAATCTAACATCTGCTGCGGCTTTGGTGGCCTCTTCTCCGTGCGCATGAAAGAAGTCTCCAATGCCATGACATCCAAAAAAGTAAACATGGCCAACGACACCACAGCCAAAACCCTGGTCACCTCCGATCCTGGCTGTCTCATGCAAATGCGGGGCATGCTGCCAGATGACAGCCCCCTTGAAATCGAGCATATTTCCACAATGTTAGAGAGAAAAACACGATGAGCGCTAAAGGTCACAGCTCCATTCCAGAATTTCGGCAAATGGCCACCATCGCCATCAAAGATATTCGCTTAGCCACAACCCTTGAAGGTGCCACCGGACGTTTTCGTGAGCATCGTAGCCACGCCCTCGCTAACTATCCCCAAGCAGAAGCACTCCGCGATTACCTAAAAGGTGTTCGTGCGGCCACAATATCTAATCTCGCCGAACATCTGGAGACATTTGAACAGCGGGCAATGGAAGCTGGCGCAACCGTTCATTGGGCTAAAGACGGAGCGGAAGCCAGCCAAATCGTGCTGGATATTGCGCAAAAACATAACATCACCCTTGCTGCCAAAAGCAAGTCGATGGCGACAGAAGAAATCAAGCTCAATGAAGTTTTACAAGAGGCGCATGTCCAGCCAGTGGAAACAGATTTGGGTGAATGGATCATCCAGCTTTCTGAAGAGCCTCCGTACCATATCATCGGCCCCGCCATTCATAAAACCCGAGAACAGGTTGCCAAATTATTTGAGCAGGAATCAGGGCAGCCGATGAATGCCAACGATATTCCAGCTCTCACGGAAGCGGCACGAGAAATACTGCGTGAGAAGTTTCTAGCCGCCGGTATGGGCATCAGCGGAGCAAACATCGGGGTGGCAGAAACAGGCAGCATCGTCATTGTAGCCAATGAAGGGAATGCCCGCATGGTGACCAGCGTCCCCAAAGTTCACGTGGCGGTGATGGGCATTGAGAAAATTGCGCCAAACTGGAACGCCGCTTCTGCCTGGCTCTCTTTGTTGGCTCGCAGTGCCACCGGGCAGTCACTTTCAATCTACACCACCATCCTTACCGGACCTGCCCGTGAACCGGATCCAGATGGACCGGCAGAAATGCATATTGTGTTGGTGGATAACGGCCGTTCCCAACTCCTGGGCACTCCCTATGAAGAAGTTCTACAATGCTTGCGCTGCGGTGCCTGTTTGAACATCTGCCCCGTCTACCGCGTGGCCGGCGGGCACGCCTATGGCAGCCCTTACAGCGGTCCCATTGGCGCTGTCGTGTCTCCCCTGCTCTTTGGCCTGGAAAACTACGAAGGACTGCCCCACGCCAGCACCCTCTGCGGCGCCTGTCGAGACGTGTGCCCGGTGCGCATCGATTTGCCACGCATGTTGCTAGAACTCCGCGCGGATCAAGTAAAACGTGGCCTTGTCAACCCCACGGATGCTTTAGGTGAACGCGCTGTCGCCTTCGCCATGAGCCATTCCCACCTGTGGCAGGTGGTCACCAGACTGGCTCGCTTGGGACAACGGCCGTTCCTCCACAACAACCAGCTTCAACTCCCCATCGACATCATCGGTGAACGCAAACCACCCAAATTGCACAAGAAATCATTCCGGCAGATATGGCAAGATGGAGAAATTGACGATTAACGATTTTAGATTGGGTAACCTCCAATCTGACACGGATTTACCATGACCACCTCAAGAAACTTAATTTTGAACCGCTTAAAAAACAACAGGCAGGCAGCTACATTACCCCAGCCGTGGCTAACGCACCGGCAATTTGACAATTTGGCCGATCAATTTGAGAAAGCATTAACGGCCGTTCATGGTGAAGTGATCCGCGCCACAAGTTTGGAAACGGCCGTGGCTGCTCTAGGTGATTTACTGGCAGAACTTGGAGTGAAAACGGCCGTGGCAAATCACGAAGAACCATTAACCACTCTCCACCTCCCCACTCAATTCTCAAACATTCAATGGCACATCGTCTCGCAAACCGAAGGAAACTTGCGTCAGTTTTGCATCTCAGCTGATGTAGGCATTAGCAGCGGCGAAGCCGCTTTAGCCGAAACAGGCACAGTGATCATCCGTAGCGGAGCCGGCAAAAGCCGACTAGCCACCTTGCTACCTCCCATCCATATAGCACTCATCCCCACCAGCAAACTCACCACCGACCTCTTCACCTGGAACGCAGCCCGCCACGCGCCTCCTCCCAGCAACATCACCCTTGTCAGTGGTCCCAGCAAAACGGCCGACATCGAACAAACAATGGCCATCGGGGTTCACGGCCCCAAACGCTTCATCGTCATCCTTTACGATAACTAAAATCCACTGCCAACATTGGTCAACACAGAAAACAATAGTACGCAATCGCTATTTATCGAGGTTTATAATGTTATCCAAAAATGTTTTCAAACATGCGGTTGCTTTTGTTTTTTTTGTTAATCATTAATTGGTATTGACTTCACCCTCAACCTTTGCTAAAGTTAACTCCGCGTTCTAACACGCAACAAATCTGAAAAGGAGCAAAAGACACATGATCTGCATGCAATTAAATGCCTATGAGTTCTTCAACTCCATCGCTGTTGACGGCGATGTTTTAGCACATCGATGTGTCGTACCCGATCTACTTAACATAATCTAGTCAAGTAGACTCCAAAAAAGAATGTCCGGGTCACGACGCAAAAAAGCTCGTGGCCCTTTTTATTTTCACCAACAATCACCCCATGAAAGCGCCGTGAGCAGCCCTCGTGGCGCTTTTTTGCTGGAAAATGGACAGTTCGGGAACGGCAAAACAAATGGACAAAGGATGTCATGATTGAGAGATACAGTTAAGAACAAACATGGAAAGAAACCGTTTTACAAGAGAACAAGGTTCATCATCAAGATAAACACATAAGAGGGACTATCATGAATTTAGCAGATTATGACCTCAAAGAGACCATAACAGACAATAAACTCCGCAGCTTCTGGCGCATGATGACTGGCTACCGGCTGATATACCTGCTTGCCATCATCACCGTTGGTTTTGCCGCTCTCATGCACACCGCCACCTACACCATCTTAGGACGATACGTAGACAACGCCCTATACCAGGGCAATCCTGATTGGCTGCTGATGGCCGTCGTCGTAGCTTTAGGCGTTATCGGTGCGGCTCTCCTACGCGGCTTGTTCACCTATATCAGTGGTCGTGCCGCTGCCCGCACGGCCGAAGGTATCGCTCGGCGCTTACGCGACTATCTGTACGATCATCTGCAACGCTTAACATTCGCCTACCATGACAACATGCAAACCGGCGAACTGATGCAGCGTTCTACTTCAGACGTAGATACCATCCGTCGCCTATTTGCGGAACAAGCGATTGGCATCGGGCGAATTAGTTCGCTCTTTCTGGTCAACTTTATCGCCCTGCTCATCTTAAACTGGCAGTTAGCCCTGATGTCGGTCGTCGTCATTCCCATCATCTTGGGTGTTTCCCTCTACTTTTTCGTGAAAGTAGGGAAAGCATATGAATATTACCAAGAACAAGACGCCACCATGTCTAATCGTATCCAAGAAAACCTATCTGGGGTGCGCGTGGTCAAGGCTTTTGCCCGTCAGGAGTATGAAAAAGAGATCTTTGAGACGGAAAACAGCGAAAAATACCGTCGAGGAAAACGGCTCGTTCTCATGCACGCCACTTTCTGGCCCATCACCGACATCTTGTGTGGTTTCCAGATGCTGGCCGGCTTCTACATTGGTGCCCGCATGGCGATCAACGGCACCATCACCCCGGGTACGTATCTGACCTACGCCGGTCTGGTCATCATGATCATCTGGCCGATTCGCAACCTGGGACGCCTCATCACGCAGATGTCTACAGGGATCGTCTCGATGGGACGTGTGCAAGAGATCATCAAGGAAGACCGTGAACCGCTGGACCAAGGCACATACATCCCAGAAAATGGTTTGAAAGGTGAAGTGACCTTTGACCAAGTTGGGTTTGCTTACAATGAAAATGGCAAGGTGCTGCACGACATCACCTTGAAGGCAGAACCGGGGCAGGTCATCGCCTTAATGGGTTCCACCGGCTCAGGAAAGACCTCCCTGGTGAACTTGCTGCCACGTTTTTACCAATACACTGAAGGCAGTCTGCAGTTGGATGGCGTAGAGCTAACTGAGTATCCGCGCCAGTGGCTGCGGCAGCAGGTGGGCATTGTGCAGCAAGAACCATTCCTGTTTTCACGCACGATTCGAGACAATATTACCTACGGTCTGAACCACGAGGTTTCTGATGCGGAAGTAGAAGAAGCAGCTCGTGCCGCTGCAATTCACGATGTCATCTTGAGCTTCCCTAAAGGGTACAACACGCTGGTTGGTGAACGTGGGGTGACACTCTCTGGTGGGCAGAAGCAGCGCATCACTATCGCACGTACGTTATTACAAAATCCGCGCATCCTCATCATGGATGACGCCACTTCATCAGTGGACACAGAAACAGAATCAGAGATTCGCAAGGCTTTGGTGAAACTGATGGAAAATCGAACGACGTTTGTAATCGCTCACCGCGTGCAAAGTGTGATGAATGCAGACTTGATTTTAATGCTCGACAAGGGTTACATCATCCAACGCGGCAAGCATGAAGTGTTGGCCAGCCAAGCGGGCATGTACCAACAAGTTTTCCAACTGCAAGCTCGCATCGAGTCTGAACTGGAACAAGAAATTGCCACTGCTGACCAATCCCAAAGCAAGAATGGTCGTGGCCAGGCAGCGGGGGATGATTCCCGTTCTAATGGCCAATTTGATGAAGAATTGAAATACACAATATAACGACAAATGGCCAGTGGCAGGTCGTCAATACCAGCAGCCAGCCACTGGCCACTTGTCTCACGGAGTACATCATTATGTCTGATGAATACCGTTTTGAAGAAGAGGAATTTGAATCACAATTTAATGGCAAGACTGTCCTACGCATCCTCAGGCAAGGGTGGCATCATTGGCCGTTAATGGCTATCTTCCTGCTGTCTATCAGCATGGTGTCTACCCTGGACAGCTATTTCACCTTCTTGAGCAAGCGCATCATGGATGAGGGCATTATCGCTGGCAACTATGAAGTTCTAACGGGCATTGTCATGCAGTATGGGCTGCTGATTGTGGTGCAAGCTTTGATGGTGTTTGGCTTTATCGTGGCGGCAGGTATGCTGAGTGAACGGGTGCAATATGACCTGCGCAAGAAGATGTTTAGCCGCTTGCAGGATCTGTCATTGTCTTACTATGACCGCACGCCTGTCGGTTGGCTCATGTCGCGCATGACCTCTGATACGCAGCGGGTTGGTGACTTGGTGTCCTGGGGCTTTCTGGATGTCACCTGGGGTACAACGAATATCTTATCGGCGCTGTTCTTCATGTCTATGATTAGCTGGAAACTGACGTTGATTACCCTGGCCATGATTCCTGTCTTGATTATCACGGCTGGTATCTTCAAGAAGAAGATTTTGGTGGAGTACCGCAAGGTGCGCAAGCTCAACTCGAAGATTACGGGCGCGTACAATGAAAATATCACTGGGGTGCGGGTGGTCAAGGCGCTGCGCCGGGAGGAAGCGAATGCCGCTGAGTTTGGTGAATTAACTACGGATATGTATGATGCAGGGTTCAAGGCGGCCTGGCTGTCTGCGTTGTTCTTGCCTGCGGTGCAGTTGATAACGGCCGTTGGCATTGGGTCTGTTGTCGTTTACGGCGGCTTCCAATTCCAGCTGGGGGATCTGACTGTGGGTGGCTTGCAGGCGTTCATCTCCTACATTTTGTTCATGATGTGGCCAGTGCAAGAGATGGCTCGCGTTTACGCTGAAATGCAGCAATCAATTGCCTCGGGTGAGCGCATTTTCTCGTTGATTGACGCTGTGCCCGAAATCCAAGACCGTGAAAATGCAACGGATCCCGGGTCGCTGCGCGGTGACATCGTCTTTGACCATGTGGACTTCTACTACGAAGAAGAGAAGCCGATTCTAACGGACTTCAACTTGACGATTAAGCAGGGCGAGACTATCGCTTTGGTTGGTTCGACGGGTGCTGGCAAGTCAACATTGGTCAATCTCATCTGTCGCTTCTACGAGCCGCAGGGGGGCACTATTCGCATTGCAGGGACGGATTACAAGGAGTTAACGCTTCATGCTATCCACTCCCGCATTGGTATGGTGTTGCAAACACCCCATCTGTTCTCCGGGACGGTGATGGAAAATCTGCGCTACGGCCGTTTATCTGCCACTGACGAAGAAGTGATCGAAGCGGCCAGGTTGGCTGGAGCAGCTGAGTTCATCAACAAGTTGGAAGATGGCTTCAATACGCAGGTAGGTGAAGGGGGTGTACTGCTCTCTGTGGGACAGAAGCAGCTCATCAGTCTGGCACGCGCTATGTTGGCTCAACCTGACCTCTTCATCATGGACGAGGCCACCAGTTCGGTGGACACATTGACTGAAGCACTGATCCAGCAGGGGATGGAGCAGCTGATGGTAGGGCGCACGAGTATTGTCATTGCCCACCGGCTGTCTACTATCAAACGCGCCGACCGCATTTTGGTCATCGAGAATGGTGGGGTGGCCGAGATGGGAACGCACAATCAGTTAATTCGCCAACGTGGTCACTACTATGAGTTGTATACCAAGCAGTTCCGCAACCAGATAGAAGCAGCGTTTAAGTCGTGGAGTGAGTTACCTGAGGGTGAATTGGCACAGGTTTAGGGAAAAGAGATTTAGAGATTGGAGGTCAGAGATTGCTCTGATCTCCAACTTCTGCTCACCTAAACGGCCGTTCCTGCTCTCTCTTCCCACGTCGCCAACAATGGCGTTGCTGTGAAAATCGAACTGTACGTTCCGCTTAGCAAGCCTACAAACAACACGGCAATAAATGGCTTGATGGGATCGCCGCCAAAGAGCAAAATCGAAACCATAACAAACATGGCGCTCAACTGGGTAATCACCGAGCGTTTGAACACATCCCCTACCGACATGTTGACCACGCTTTCAAAGGCCATACGCCGGTTTTTGGGCTTGTTTAGGTTTTCACGGATGCGGTCGAAGACCACGATGGTATCTTGTAAGGAGAAGCCTACCACGGTGAGAACGGCCGTTAAGAACAAGGCATCCAGTTCCCAGCCCAAAACCGCACCCGTCAGCGCCACAAAACCCATGATGATCAGCAAATCATGGCACATCGCCGCCACAGCACACAAACCATAGCGGAAAGGATGCGGCACCTGCCGGAATACCGCCATGATGTAAATCAAGATAATCACAGCAGCCACAAACACCGCCACAAACGCAGCCCGCGTCACCTCTGCGCCCACTGCGGGGCTCATAGTCGTTATCTGCAACGTGCCCGGAACCATCGGCGACAAGGCGTGCAAGCCATCCTCAACGGCCTGGGTCTCAGCCGGTGGCAAATAGGGAGCGCGAATCTGCCAGCCATTCACCACATCTTGCCCAAACAAGGTCACCACAGAGGGATGGCTGATGCCGTTCGTGACAAACACCTGGCGTACCTGCTCCTCCGTAACCGCCTCTTCAAACTGCACCTCAAAGCGTGTGCCCCCCACAAAATCAACACCCAGCCGGAACATTTCACCGGTAGAAACATAGGAATACCCCATTGCCATCATCCCCATACCAATGATGATGCTGGATATCAGATAATAAATTTTTCGTCGTTGCACAAAGTTATCAAAGTTCACCTTAAGCCCCCAATAACCATTTTTTATTTTCAAAAAAGCGAGCCACGCCACCAATGGACATTCTCACCAAAGTACGGGATACGATAACGGCCGTGAACATGCTGATCACCACCCCAATCGCCAGCGTTAGGGCAAACCCTTGCACCGCACTCGCGCCAAAACTGCGCCCAAACATCCACAGCACCAGGCAAATCACCAGCGTGGCAATATTAGAATCTCGAATAGATGTCCAGGCTAAACTGAAACCATTATCCAGCGCAGGACGCAATGACGTTCCTCGCTTTAACTCTTCCTTGATCCGCTCAAAAACCAGCACATTCGCATCAACAGCCATCCCCGTAGACAACAAAAACCCGGTAATCGCTGGCAGTGTAAGCGTTACCGGCATGCCCTGGAAAACAGCAAGGTTCAACAACATGTAAAACAGCAGCGCCAGATCCGCCATCAAACCAAACAAGCGGTAATATACCAACATGAACAGAAGCACCATCAACACACCAACTGCCCCAGCTTGAATACTCGCCTCAACCGACTGAGTTCCCAATGTGGCTCCGACCTGGCGTACACTTTCAATCTCCAAGGGAATGGGCAAACTGCCAAAACGAAGTTGCAGAGAGAGGTTTTCAGCTTCCGCTTCCGTAAACTTACCCGATATCGTTCCCTGCCCCTCATCAATTTCACTTTCAATCCGAGGGCTGGAAATCACCTCTTTATCCAACACAATCGTCAAAAAATTACCCCGATTGGCTCGTGTGTAATCCGCAAAGAAATCCACATATTCTGGCTGCAAAGTAAACGCCACAAAATAAGAACCAAAATCATCCCGTTGGGGAGTGGATGTCTTCAAAGCCGCCCCAGTCATGACAGTCTCAAAGTAGGGGGCATCCAAAATAAAATCCTCAGATTCTCCCTCGCCATGCATCACCTGGCACTGAGACGGCCCATCATTTTCGCTAGTAACCACACAGGTTCCTTCTTCCAAAGGCCGTGCATTGGTATCAATAAACTCCAGCAGCGCCGTTTCCTGGATGAGGGCAATTGCATCCTCAGGGTTCTCTAGCCCCGGCAGTTCAACTAAGATACGACGTTGCTCAGGTTCCACTTGCACCACTGGCTCCGTCACACCTAAAGCATTCACTCGCTGGTCGATAATCTGCCGAGCAGTGTGCATCTGTTCCACAGTCACTTCAACATCCTCAGGCAAGCTCGATTCGAGCAGCACCTGCAAGCCACCCTGCAAATCTAGCCCGCGCCGGATAGGGTGATCTTCATCTGTGACAATGTACAGCGAAAAGGCCAGTACCAAGATAATGACAACCAGCCAAATAAAATCAGTAAATCGATTGTTCACATTCTCTCCTACTTCAACAAAATAAGGAACAGCACCACTATAATTCGAACAAATGTAATTGTACCGTTCTTTCAGGCTGGGGACATTAACCAGTTTGCGCCATAAATGCAAATATTCAAATTTCACCCAATCAGATTTTGTCCTTTACAAAATCATAAAATCGGGCATCATGGGTAGGTAAAAAAGCTGAAGAAGATAAGGTGATGCTATGGACAAATCAAGGATACATGAAGGCATTTCCTGGTTAGCTGCAGGCGGGCTGAATTTATTTTCGGTATTAGATGTTGGGGAATTAGAAACGGCCGTTACCAGCATCCTTGCCTCTAGCCACATCCCCTACACCAACTACACCCGCCTCATCCTCATCGGCCACGGTGGCAGACATATGTGGACACAATTACAGCAAACAGACATGAGCATTACCGATCCCGTTGACACATATAGCATAAACCTCACCCAACAATTCATCGACACCTATCTGGAAGGCATGGACTCACTCATCCTCTATCCTACTGACTACCTTGTTCCCCTAGGGCAGCTTGGAGAACAAGCAGGCTGGAGCCACCCCTCGCCTCTGGGTCAGGGCATCAACCCCCAATATGGCGTCTGGTTTGCCTACCGCACCGCCTTCCTCACCGTCGCCAACCTGCCAGTGACCACCTACCCGCCAACAGAGTCACCTTGCCTTTCATGTGCAGACAAACCATGTCTGACCGCTTGTCCCGCAGGAGCCACAGGCGAAACCTTTGCCCTCACCCCTTGCGTCCAACACCGCCTCCATCCCCAATCCACCTGCACCGACCGCTGCCTGGCACGTATGGCCTGCCCCATCGCCCCAGAACACCAATACACCTTGCCTCAAATCCAATATCATTATGGGGAATCATTGAAAACATTGAAAAAATATTACAATACTTAACCACAGACAGAAGATAAACGACCAAAAAATTGTCCTGAGTTTGTCAAAACATTGGTCATTTGTCCGCAGTCATTCATCAAAAAAAGGAACCTCAATCATGACATCACAATACGGCTCACAAAGCATGGTCAACCCGCTCAAAATCGTTCTTGTACGGCGACCAGACGCTGCCTTCGGGCAAGCAAATCCCACCACATGGCACTACACAGCACAACCAGAACTGAGCGCCGCCCAGGCAGAACATGACGCCTTCGTGCAACAACTACGACAAGCCGGGGCAGAAGTCATCTATCACACTGTGCCACTGCCAAACCACGCCGACGCCATCTTCATCCACGATCCTGTCCTCGTTTGCGATAAAGGCGCTATCATTTTGCGCATGGGCAAAGATTTACGGCGTGGCGAAGAAGAAGCCATCGCCCAACAGCTAGAAGCAATGGGCGTCCCCATCCACTATCGGCTGCATGGAGACGCTCTGGCAGAAGGGGGTGATTTGCTCTGGATTGACGAAAACACCCTGGCTGTGGGTCAAGGCTTTCGCACCAATCCCGAAGGACTGCGCCAATTACAAGAAGCCATGCCAGACAGCGAGATGATCCCGGTGCCCTTGCCATATTTCCAGGGACCAGAAGCGTGCCTGCACACCATGTCGTTCATCAGCATGGTGGATCATGATTTGGCAGTGGTCTATCCCCCTTTCATGCCAGTGCCGTTTTGGCAGCATCTCCAAGAACGAGGTATCCACTTTGTAGAAGTACCCGATGAAGAATTTGAGACAATGGGAGCGAATGTATTGGCTCTCGCCCCAAGGCAATGCCTCATGCTAGCAGGCAATCCCCTCACCAAGCAGCGTCTGGAGAAGGCAGGCTGCCAGGTTAGCACATACATTGGCCACGAAATCTCACTAAAAGCTGAAGGAGGGGCAACCTGTTTGACACGCCCTGTTCTCCGACGATAAGTGGCCGTCTAAAAATTACTTCCCATCTAGATTTTTCACAGCCCATACGAATCGTTGCAGGATAGTGATCACCACGAGAAACGTCATTAGTCCAAAGAGATAGACATACCATTGGTGGAACATGATAAACAAGCCATAGATGATAACCGTTTCGGTGCCCCCAACAATGCCCGCAGGCATGGTGATTGTCGTTTGTTCACCTCGGGAATCAGCCCCTACAGCCCGTTTCTCTAAAATAGCTGAAAGATACATCCAGGAAGCGGCATTGACGTAGAAGGCGGCAAGCATGATGGCTAACACAACATACCCTATGGCAGATGGCTTTCCCCAGACCAGCCCAATGGGAATCATGGCATACACGACAAAATCCACCAATATGTCGAGGTATCCCCCTAAGTCGCTTTGGCTGCCTTGCCAGCGAGCTAAGACGCCATCTAAGGCATCAAAAACACGATTCAAAAACCAGGCAGCGAATGCCAGCCAATGAATTTGATAGAGCAAGGCGCCAAAGGCGAAAAGTCCAAATAACAACGAGATAAGGGTGAGGACAAGGGGCGGCAGTTGAGGGAAGCATGCCACAAAGGGTTGAAATACCGTCTCTTTCACCTGCCGCATTCTGTTGTCAAACATGGGCAAAAATTCGTAAGGTACTAAAAAATCTGCAGGCTTCGCGTTAATCTGCGGCTAATATCACGTTACAGAGCTAATTTTTCTTGCAAAATGCCAGATAGTGTCGGCTGTCCTATCTCCTGTAACTCATAACGAACTCGCTGAGTTGGCAATTGAATGTCAATCAACTTTGCCAAGTCAATCGGCGTCGCCACAATGACCATCTCTACGGGAGCCTGATTGATCGTTTCCTCCAGATCAGCCATTTGAGAACGGCCGTAACCCATCGCCGGTAAAACTGCGCCAGTAGATGGATACTTCTCAAAGGTCTCAGTGATAGAACGCACAGAAAACGGGCGGGGATCGACAATGTGAGCAGCATCAAAAGATTGCGCCGCCACCACGCCAGCCCCATATGCCATTTCACCATGCGTCAAGGTAGGTCCATCTTCAACAACCAAAACTGTTTTGCCACGTATGGCCAACGGATCATCAACAAAAATGGGGGACGCCGCTTTCACTATCACAGCATCAGGATTCACCTGGCGCACATTTTGCTGCACAGCAATCACCGCTTCATGGTCCGCCGTGTCCACCTTGTTAATGACCACCACATCAGCCATACGCAAATTCGTCTCACCTGGATGATAACGCAGCTCATGTCCTGGACGATGCGGATCAGTGACCACAATGTGCAAATCTGGTTTGTAGAATGGCACATCATTATTGCCGCCATCCCAGATGATCACATCAGCCTCTTGCTCCGCCTGGCGCAAAATGGCTTCGTAATCAACACCAGCATAAATGACAGCGCCACGTTCCACATAAGGTTCATACTCTTCGCGCTCTTCTATCGTACATTCATGCCGATCCATGTCCGCATAACTGGCAAAACGCTGCACAGCTTGTGCCGCCAAATTGCCATAGGGCATGGGATGACGAATGGCCACCACTCGCTTAAAACCAAGCTCTTGCTGCAAAATTTCAAGGATTCTTCGGGAGGTTTGGCTCTTGCCACAGCCCGTGCGTACGGCACACACTGACACCAAAGGCTTGCTAGATTTGATCATGGTTTGTTGTGGATTTAAGAAACGAAATCCTGCCCCAGCTGCTAAAACTCGTGAGGCCAAATGCATCACATATTCATGAGAAACGTCCGAATATGAAAAGACTACATCATCAACTTGATGCGTGGCAATCAACGTTTCCAACTCGCTTTCTGCATGAATGGGAATACCCTCTGGGTACAGTTCACCTGAAAGTTCAGGGGGATACCGACGCCCTTCAATATTCGGAATCTGTGTTGCTGTAAATGCGACTACACGAATATCAGTGTTGTTTTTGAAATATGTGTTGAAATCATGAAAATCACGGCCTGCTGCCCCCGCGATAATCACACGTTGTGTGGATAAACTCATGCAAAATTCTCCTGGTAAAGTAGGTTAAATGGTAATCGTTTGAACGGAAAACCACCCTCATCCGGATCATAACATCAAATTGTTGTTTAGCCATTTTTGGGGCAATACTATTCGTATAGAGGATAATTTTGCGCGGGTTTGGTAGATTATGTTGATTGTTATTTGATCTTATGAAAAGTAATGCTATAATGCACCTAGGATTAAATTACATAATCCGTTAACAATAAACAAGCCGCCAACACTTGTTACGACCCAGAATATCAAGATTGAAAAATGATTGCGATCTTGATCCGCACTAGCTTACTGTGAACTTTTCGATCTAGTTTGATTCTTTAATCATCAAAACTGCTACTACACGCAATTCGGATCGATGCGGAACTAATAAGGAGTGGCTGGCGATGGATGACCAATTACTCGCCTTTCTCGATTTTCTTCAAAAAGAATACAAATATTCAAATAATACAACAGCCGCCTACAAGAATGATTTAGGGCAATTTCTTAAGTTCTTGAACGCTGAATATAACATCAAAGATTGGTCAGAGGTCACGCCAGACATCGTTGATGCATATGTCGCTTATATGAAAGAGAAAGCATATGCTTCTTCTTCAGTCGCTCGTAAAGTTGCTGCTGTAAAGTCCTTTTTTAATTTCCTGTTTGCTCGGGGAATCATTGAAGATAATCCCACGACAAATGTAGATTCTCCCAAGGTAAAAAAGCGACTGCCTAAAACTTTGACTGCAGAAGATATTGACAAACTTCTGCAAGCCCCTCAACAAAAACGTTCGCCTAAACATTTACGCGATACGGCCTTGTTATCGATGCTGTACAGCACGGGCATGCGTGTCACAGAAGTGGTATCATTGCGAGTGGATGATGTTGATTTGCAGGCTAATATGCTTCATTGCCACGGTAAAGATGGGCAAATCCGGGATCTGCCTTTAGACAAGGCTACCCGTGATGCTGTGGCGGCCTATCTTGATGGGGGACGTCAATATCTTGTTAAAAACAAGGAAGAGAATGCGCTGTTCCTGAATCATCGCGGGCAGCAATTAACCCGTCAGGGTTTGTGGTTGATTATTAAGGCATACGCCAAAAAAGCTAATCTAAGCGGCGAGGTCACCCCACATACGCTGCGGCACAGTTTTGCAGCACATAAATTGGATGACGGTTCAGATTTACAGGAAGTGCAACGTTTATTAGGGCATGCCAATATCTCGACTACTCAAATTTACACACAACTTGCAGAAGAGGAAAAGGAGCCAAATTAGAGAACTATCATGTCTGACTTTATCACACACGCCTATATTGAGGAAGCGGCAACGGCCGTTCGCGCATTGACGCAGTATACGCCCCAAATTGGCCTCGTTTTAGGCTCAGGATTAAGCGGGTTGGCTGACGAAATTGAAGCGCCCGACATTATCCCGTATGAGAAAATCCCCCACTGGCCCGTGTCCACGGTGCAGGGTCACAGCGGCCGTTTAGTCATTGGCAAATTAGAAGGAAAAACGGTTCTTGTGCAGCAAGGACGTTCCCATTTCTATGAAGGCTACTCCCCGGCTCAGGTCACTTTGCCGATACGTGTGATGCGTGCGTTAGGCATGCAAACGGTGATTCTGACCAATGCGGCTGGCGGCATCAACCGGGATTTCAATCCTGGTGATCTGATGCTCATCACTGATCATCTCAATTTTGTGGGGATGGCGGGCAACAACCCGCTGCGAGGCCCCAATGATGACACAGTCGGGCCACGCTTCCCTGACATTACCCACGCCTATACCCCAGCATTACGAGACATGGCCAAGAAAACGGCCGTTTCCCTCGGTATCGATTTAAAAGAAGGAGTTTACGCCTACGTGGCTGGTCCAAGTTTTGAAACCTCCGCAGAACTTCGCTTTTTGCACATGGTTGGCGCTGACGCCGTCGGCATGTCTACCGTGCCCACCGTGATCGTGGCCGCACATGCCGGCATGCGCGTATTAGGTATTTCCTCCATCACCAACAAAGCCATCCTTGAGCCCACCCCTGGCAGCGAAGTCAGCCATGAAGAAGTGTTGGAGACAGGCAAAATTATTGTGCCTCGTCTTACCAGCTTATTACACAGCATACTTCCTCAACTGTAAACCCAAGAAGCAAAAACAATGAAGAAACGCTCTGAAAAGTGAAATTTCCAGGGCGTTTTTCTTTTTCTCGTGTTGGCACCAAATATTCATAAAGCATGAAATCCCGAGCCAGGAAGCGGCACGATTGATTAAACTTAGCTAAAATTATGGGTCTATGGAACGATTCTTTATCTACATTTTGCGCAATGACGTTTGGATAGTGATCTTATGCAGCCTGGGCCTCATTTGGTTTGCCAGCCAATATTTTCAAGCACGAAAAATCTTACAACGCGCCATGTTTGGGCTGGAACGGGAAAAAGGACAACGGATACAGACAACGGCCGTTTTTTTTCTCCTACTTTTTGGGGGCATCATGGTATTTGTTTTCTACGTCAACAACACCATTGCGCCCACAATTCCCGATAGCGCCTGGAAACCACCCACGCCAACACCAAATATTTTTGCTACCCCCCTGTCACCCCCTACCCCCATTGGCACAACTGAACTCCAACTACCTGAACCAACTCCAGAATTAGTGCCTACCATCACCCTGGCGGCGGAAGCATCCAACTCGCTGCCCCCCTCAGAAACTGAAAATGAGCCAGTGACCAACCTGACCCCAGTTCCAGACACGCCCACCCCCAGCGGCCCGACCCCCACGCCTTTTGTCGATTGCACAGTCGATCTCAATATCAATGAACCAGCCAACGGCTCTGTGGTGGCAGAAGTGATCAACTTTTCCGGCACGGCTGATACCCCAAACTTAGCTTACTACCGACTCGAAGCCAACGGCCCCGAAACAAATGGCGTTTGGGCATCTTTGCTGGGGCGCAATATAGAACAGCCGGTGCGTGATGGCTTCATGGGGAATGTCAATTTAAGTCAATGGGGGAATGGCCCGTATCTCATTCGCCTCACAGCCGTGAATGGCAGTGACTTCACAATTGGGCAATGTGTAATCCAGGTAACGTTGGACAATCCCTAGTGACCGCCTAAAAATTAGCCCCCGTTTTTCAGGAGTAAAAGTCACTCAAAGCGCAGCCATCAATTCCATCACTTATTTATGGAGGCGTCCACAGCTTTATTGAGAAATGATTTCGTAAAAGAGGAGTTGGGTATTGCCGTATGTGCGCTCTTTGTAGAGGGAAAGCGTGTGCAAGGGAAGCTCTTCATATTCTCTGGGATCAATCTGCACCACAACCTGCCCCTCTGGATGGAGATACGTTAACGGCCGTTCATCCACCATCACCATCACCTCAACCCACAAACGCAAATATTGTGGAGGAGCCACGTAAATGAGGTCAAAGCGAGCCAAATTGCTGCGTGACAGATAATCAAACGCATCAGCCTGCACAATCTTCGCCCCAGCTTGCAAACGTGTATGGCGTAAATTATCCTGAATCGTGTTAATCGCCGGGCGCACCTTGTCCACAAAGACAACCTCTGCCGCGCCTCGGCTCAACGCCTCAATGCCCACCTGCCCTGTGCCCGCAAACAGATCCAGCCAACGGGCATCCAGCACTTCACTGCCCAAAATGTTGAACAAGCTCTCTTTCACCCGATCCATGATGGGCCGGGTGGTATCACCTGGCACTTTTTTTAATCGACTGCCTTTTGCCCGACCACTAATCACACGCATAAGAATTACTCAACCACCAATGTAAAAACGGGAAAACTATCGCCAATCTGTTCGCCTGCCTCATTGTGCAGCGGCAAACGCCATCCCTCCGATTGTACCCAAAGTCCAGTTGAGAAGGTATACGTGCCCTGCGGAAAATCTTTCGGCAGCACAAAAACATGATGATCGCGCACAAATTTATCCGTGGGCCAACGCCGGGTAGGAAACTCGCCCGGATTGTTTTTGTCAGATTGGGGGGGAATAAGGCTGCCATCCTCACGCAGCATGTGCATAAAAACCTGATAGTTGATGTCTAACGGCCGTTGTGCCTGCCAATACAAGGTCACATAAACTGTATCACCGGGGGAGGCTTTGACCGCCGAGGTGTCATAGCCGATGAGCGCGATCTGCTCCCCAAAGTCTGCTAAAACTGCATGCTGCGCCGACTCAGCCACCAATCCAGACGATTGATAATGTAAGACGCCCCATGGCGCAAGCACAAAAACGACCATAGCCGTTGTCCCCACAACCACGCCTAGAACCCTCCCATCCAGTCGCGGCAAACAAGTCGGTTTCGCTAACAGAAACTCTTGCGTTGGTCTTCGCCACACATAAAGCGCCACGCCCCATGTAACCAGAAAAGCAGCCCAGGAAACGGCCGTTCCCGCAGTGCGGGCTGGCGTTGTGCCAAATTTCACATCAACCACATGCTCACCAACCGGCACAGGCACCACAATAAACCCCTCTGGGCGGCCTAATTCCGTTTCTACCAATTCACCATCGATTTTCACCTGCCATCCGGGGAAATCAAACAAAAACAGCCTGAGCCAGAAATATTCCGGGGATGACACCTGGTAACGCATATGAAGCGGCGTCACCTGCTCCGCTTCAACAGAAACCCCTGCGGGCAAGGCTTTGCGATTAACCCTATCAGGCACCTTGCCCTCACCATAAGCGCCCACCACAGACCCTTCCCGGTTGGGCACCATATCAACCGTCACCGGGACGTAATCAGCTGTAGACGTGGTGCCAAGCCAGCGCCCCGTATTTTCAATCAGGGACATGCGCAAGGTATTCACTTCACCAAAATCAGGCCAGGGAGCCGGTTGAGTCAGCGGCAGTGCCAATATCATCGTGCCTAAAACGGCAACGGCCGTTATCCAACCAGTCCCTCGCTTTGACGTCTCATAACCAGACGCCAAGGCAGACACCCCCAGGCCAGCCAACACCGCCAACATCGGGGCAATGGCACCCAGCAGCCGCCAGGGAAATTGAAAATAAGGCAAAAATGGCAGATTCTCCCACACCCAGGTTGACCAGGGCAGCATCAAAAAGAGCAAAACGGCCGTTGCTGCTGTAAAAAACACACCCAAAAAACGTTGGCGTCCCTTGCCCCCAACCAACACAATCAACCCCAGGCCAGCCAACAACCATTGGGCAAGACCTAAATTAAAGCGAAAAGCAGGTTCAGTCGCCCCCCAATCGAGCAGCAAAGAGGGAGACAACAGCTCGCGCAACGTCAGGAAATGGGTGCGAAAATCGTAATTATCCCCTTCACCAATCAAGGTCGTCAGGTTGACAGCATCTCGTTCTATAAAAACAGGGAGCCAGAAAAATAATGATAAGCCCAATCCCAAAAGTAACGCTGCCAAACCAAAGAAAACAGGCCTAGACACAGGCACGTCCAATTTGTGCCCTCGCTGACCCAACCCCACCCAAATCACCCAGGCCAGCAACAGGCCAAAAAACAGCGGCCCCAGCAAGTTGTGGCTCAATAATAAACCAGCACTGACAAAAACGGCCGTTAGCCAACGCCAGGGTGTCGCTCGTCTCATCAGCTTATCAACCGACCCAAGCGCCAGCGGAAAAAGGCCAATGGCAAAAGATTCGGCCAGCACACCCCGCACATGCGGATCAATGTATTGCACATACGGCGCATAGAGGAACACAGCCGCCGCCACATAACCCGCCGGTCGCCCCCAATGATCACGCACAAAACCATACATACCCACAGTCCCCAACACCATACCGAGCATAAACACAAACTTAACGGCCGTTACCGCGTCAAACCAGGGCAGCATCTCAACCGGTAAGCCCAGATAGTAAGTTAGCGGGGCATAATAATTGAAAATGGGATAGCCATACCCATGATAAAAATTGGGTGCCCAGCGGGGAAACCACTCCCCTCCGGCAACAAGATAGCTCAATTCCGCCAGGCGAAAAATATGAAGTTCCGCATCCGTTTCCTGGGGCAGACTTGGTCGGCTCAAAAACGGCCACAACGCCAAAAGGCACAGTGCGCCAACCACCAAGAAACTGCGATCAAAACGGCTAATCATTCTTTTCAAGGCAAACACCTAAAGGTTGACGATGCTATGCCACAACTCACTTAATCCTCAACCCTAAAAGCCAGTTTTCTCACGATAGCTCTACAAAACAAAACGTGAAACGTGAAGAATACCCTCCTTCACATTTCACGCCTGACGCAAACGTGATGATGGATCAACGCTCAGCCCATAAGAGCCTAAGCAGTTAACCCATTAGCCATTGATGACCAATTCAGCAATATCATCTGGGTTATCGGCAACCTGTACACCAGCAGCATTCAACGCTTCAATCTTGGATTCGGCTGTCCCGCTTTTACCCTCGACAATCGCACCGGCATGCCCCATACGACGGCCAGGAGGCGCAGTGCGGCCAGCAATAAAGGAAATCACCTTTTTGCTCATATGCTGTGAGATAAATGCCGCCGCTTTTTCTTCTGCATTTCCCCCAATTTCACCGATCATCACCACTTGTTCAGTTTCTGGATCCTCTTCAAACATACGCAGCACATCAATGAAATCCATGCCCTGAATGGGATCGCCACCAATGCCCACGCAGGTGGATTGACCCATCCCCTTAGCCGTCAACGCATAGACCACTTCATAAGTCAATGTTCCGCTTTTGGAAACGACCCCAACGCTGCCCGGCTTGACGATGTTGCCCGGAATAATGCCCACTTTAGCTTGCTCGGGTGTAATTAAGCCAGGGCAGTTCGGCCCTAACAAACGAGTATCTGTTTTATCCAAGTAACGTTTAACGGCGATCATATCCAGCACTGGAATATACTCGGTCAGGCACACAACCAGGGGCAAGCCAGCATCAGCCGCTTCATAAATGGCATCTGTGGCAAAACGAGCAGGCACAAAAATCACGGAGGCATTGGCTCCTGTCGCTTCAACGGCCGTTTTCACCGTATCAAACACCGGGATCTTCTGCGCATCCGTTTCAAACCATTGGCCACCTTTACCCGGCGTGACGCCAGCCACGATATTGGTGCCATAGGCCGCCATCTGTTGGGTGTGGAATCCACCTTCTCTACCGGTGATCCCTTGAACAACTAAGCGTGTCTCTTTATTAACTAAAATACTCATAATTGTGCGCCTCCCACTGCCGCTACCGCTTTTTTAGCCGCATCCGATAAGGTAACGGCCGTTTCCATTTCCGCGTCAGCCAACAGCGCCATGCCCTCTTCAGCATTGGTTCCAGCTAAACGCACCACCATCGGAATATCGGTTTGCACCTCAGCCAACGCTTGAATGATACCTTTGGCCACCTCATCACCACGGGTAATGCCCCCAAAAATATTGATGAGAATCGCTTCCACCTTCGGATCAGACAAAATCAGGCGGATAGCAGTTGCTACCTGTTCCGCTTTAGCACCGCCGCCAATGTCCAAGAAATTGGCTGGCTCACCACCAAACAACTTAATAATATCCATCGTCGTCATTGCCAGCCCTGCGCCATTGACCATACAGCCAATATTGCCATCCAACTGAATAAAGTTAATCCCTGCCAGACGGGCTTCTTTCTCAGAGGCAGGCTCTTCGGCAATATCCCGCATTTCAGCCAGGCGCTGCTGCCGAGATAAAGCATTGTCATCAATAGACATTTTGCCATCCACAGCCAGCAGCTTGCCTTCCCCCGTAATCACCAGCGGATTCACTTCACACAAAGAAGCATCATTGTGCTTAAAACATTGATACAAACCCACCACAATTTTGTGGAAATCACGCCATAATTCCCGAGGTAAATCAATTTGGGAGGCGATATAAGTCGATTGGTAACTGCGCACCCCCAAAGTGGGATCAATATGAGCTGTCACAATTTTCTCTGGTGTGTTCTCCGCGACTTCCTCAATATCCATCCCTCCAGCAGCAGATGCCATAATCATCGGTAATCGACGGGCACGGTCAATCAGCACAGCCAGGTAAATCTCTTGATCAATACCAGGAGCCTGCTGATCAATCAAAATACGACGAACCTGAAATCCTTTGATGTCCATACCCAAAATTTGGCCCGCAAACGTTTCAGCTTCATCAGGATTCTCAGCTAACTTAACACCACCCGCTTTACCCCGTCCGCCAGTTAAAACTTGAGCCTTCACCACAACTTTGCCACCTAACTCTCGTGCAATCTCTCGCACTGCAGCCGACGATAAAGCTACTTCACCAGGGGGAATGGGCACACCCTGTTCGGCAAACAATCGCTTTGCCTGATATTCATGTAGATTCACGTGAAATCTCCTTCAATAGTGGGTTGTTTACAATTCACAAAAAGCAGCACACAAATTCAAGAGTATGCATCTTTGCGAACCACCTTAATACGCGCAACAAAAAGGGGCGAACAAGTATCTGCTGTTCGCCCAAATCATATCTTAAGACTGACGGTGAAATAAAACATGAAATTGCATCGTCACTTTCAAGAAACGGCAAGGAAACAACTTCATCATATTATTTAATTTCCGTTCCTTAATCAAAAAAATTATAACACGGTGGGAACTATCCGGCGAAAATAAAACATTGTCTGCCAAACAGAAAAAAGCGCCAGATGTATGATGACACCAGGCGCTTTATGTAAAACAGATTTCTAATTTCTTACGCAGTGGACCAGAATGCCCCTTATAAATTAAGGTGAGGCGGTGGCCTCAGGCGCTGCCACCTCAGGGGTAGCGGTTGGTGGTGCCAGGAATTTTGTATCCAATCTTGGCTTGACCGGCACGCGCCCACGCCAGAAATCATTGATTTCTACATCGCTCTCCCGCATTTCTGCAAGATAGGCTGCCAGCGCTTCCGCTTTCTGAGCCTGGAGCGCTGATTCGGGCAAATCCAGCAGTTCACGCCCGTTAACCATGATGATGAAGTATTGTTCTGTGCCATCCTGACCGATAACGGTGATGGCCTCGCTGGGTGTTTCAACAGCTAAATCAAAAGCGGCATTGGCCAGGTCTTCCCCAAACGTTTCAGTTAACTCTGACTGTGTTTTTTGCAACAGTTCTGCGGCAATCAAGGTGCTGGTTGTTTCTGGATCAAATGGTGAACTGCGAATTTCATTCCAAACTTGGAGATACCCATCAGCATTGATCCGCGCCCCTAGATCTTCTACTTCAGCCTGGTCTGTGCTCACAATGACGAAGAGGCTGGCATGTTCAGCTTCTGTGGGCAGTTCTTGTTCGATAGCCAGCACATCCATCAACTGCTCACGCAACAAACGAGTGCGGATGCCGGCACGGTATCGCTCTTGAGAAACACCAAAGTTTTGGTAATCTGCAAAGAACTCTGCGAACTTTGTTTGATATGCTTCTTCAGATACGGGGGTGGCGGTAGGGAACGGCGTGGCTGTGGGGCCATCAGTCGGTGTGGGGAAGCTGGTGGCTGTGGGCAAAACTTCAGTGATAACGGCCGTTGGAATTGGCGTTATTGAAGGGGTAGGCACCACAGTCTCTGTTGCTTCGGGTAAAGGTGTAGGCAAACCACCACCATAATACCCAAAATCAGCCCCAATGGCTGCATCCAGTTCCTCATCAGAAACCGTGATCCCACGCTCAGCCGCCGCCTGAGCAATTAAAATTTCATCAACCATAAGGTTGAGCACTGTTTCGCCAAAAGCATCGGGGTTATCAGGCACATAGCTGCTAGAGGCCAAATCAGTTAAATATTGGCCAGCAAATTGCTGCACAATGCCTACATCATTATTAAACGCTTCTAATTGATTCTCAAGGAAAATAATCCGTTGAATTCTCTCATATTCAACCCGATCCTGAAATGCATTCAACGTAATTTTTTCGCCAGCCACAGATGCAACTTCACGATTCGGTGAAATAATTAGCTCATTGACCAAGGCAACCAGAATAATCAACCCAATGAAGCCGGCAACGATACCCACCGCAAGGCGAATACCTCGTGTTTGTTCTGCTTCTTTTTTGGCAATTAATACTTCTTTTCGAGATCGACGTGATTCTTCACCCTTTGTCTCTTCTTGGTGTTTTTTCTTACTCATTTTCTCTGTTATTAAATAGCTTCTGGTTCATCTCGACGTTTACTACGAATAAAAGAAACCAGAAAACTCAATCCTGTCAAAAAGTGTTGACCTTTGACAATCCAATCTTCACGAAAAAGTAAAAAATCCTGTTCTGAAGCACAAAACAGGATTTTTATACTTGTTTAATCAAGTCAATTATTCAACCACGAATGGCAGCAAAGCAATGTGACGCGCACGTTTAACGGCAACGGCTACTTCACGTTGGTGCTTTGCACAAGTGCCAGTCTGACGACGGGGGCGAATACGACCATATTCAGAGACATAGCGTTTCAGTTCATCTGCATTCTTGTAGTCGATCACTTTGTCTTTGCCCACACAAAATTCACAAACTCTTTTGCGGGCAAAACGGCGTTTGCCACGTCGTTGACCGCCTCCACTGTTTCTCCGTCTCATATTTTGGGAACCCATTGTTACCTCTCTTTAAGGCTGACGATTAAATAAGTTATGGAATTGCATCGTCAGCCTTCAGGAACGGTACAATCCACATTTGTTTAAATTGTTTTGTTGCCGCTCCTTAACGTGATCGATTGATTATCACGCTTCTTCGTTAATACCTAATACCGGGCATCAACATCAGCTAATGCCAACAACTCTTGGGCGACAACTTCTGTACGAAAGTGACGGCGACCGTTGCTATCTTGCCAACGGCGGGTTTGCAAACGACCTTCAACATATATTTGCTGATTATCTGCCAAATAATCTCTAGCTAACTCTGCAAATCCATTCCAAGCAACAATGTTGAACCATTCACTTTCCTCATGCCGGTCTCCTTCTCCAGAAACCCAAGACCGGGGTACAACGATGGTAAAAGTTGCCACAGGACGGCCATTTGGCGTGTGCCGTAATTCTGGATCACCATCGACTCTACCAATTAACATCACCTTGTTTAAACCTTTACTTACGTTCATTGATTGACCCCTTGCTCATTTTACAATTTGTAAAACGAATCACGCTTCTTTACGAACAAACATATATCGGAGAATATCTTCAGTATACTGCATATTTCGCTCAATATCTGAGATTCGTGCCGGATCTACCTTTGCTTCATAAAAAACGTAATACCCTTCTTTGTGATTCTTGATTGGGTACGCCAAATAACGTTGACCCCAATGAGTCACTACTGGTGCTTCAGCAGATTCATCATTGTTTGTCACCCAACCGGTGACTCGTTTGATTATCTCTTCACGAGCCGCGTCATCTAATTTAGGCTGTAAAATTATTGTGAGTTCATATTCCCGCATGTTGCAAATACCTCCTTTCCGTGGAATTACTCGGGCGAGCCTGCCCTTGACTAAGTCAAGAGCGGAAAGCAGCAGTAATGATTCGATTTTTTATGCTGCTGTGCAACAAAAAGCGAGGAATCATAACACAAATTAAGAATCAGACAAATTTCTTTTGACCTCTTTCTTAGGAAAGTATAATGGTGCGTTGTAGCATACTATCTGAAGGCGAGAATGTGGAGGTATAACCACGAATTTCCGGCTCTATTCAAGGAGGTAAATATGACAGACAAAAGAACGGCCGTTTCCCCCCCATCATCAAACAAACCAAGGCGCTCCCCGTGGCCAGGAACTGAGTGAACGCAGGCTTACACATGAAAAACTTAACAAGATTGTTCACATTTATTTTTCTTACCAGCCTGCTCATGTTTGTGCTTAAGCCAGAAGAGAGTGAGGCACAAGGACAAACCGGACTCGTGTTGGCATTTTATTATGCCTGGTACAGCCCTGATTCCTTTGGATCAGGCAGCACCCCGTTTCAGCCGGTTTCGCCTTATTTTTCTACCGATGCGGGCACGATTCAGCGTCATGTCAATGAGGCGCGGTCTGCTGGTATTGACGGGTTTGTACAAAGTTGGTATGGGCCGCAAGTTGAAAATAACCAAACTGAGACCAATTTCCAAACGCTGCTGAATATTGCCAACGCCAGTGGTTTTAAGGCTGCTGTTGATTTTGAAGCAGCCAGTCCATTTTTTGCCAATAATCAAGATCGAATAAATGCTCTCAACACGTTGATTGCCACGCATGCCAATCATCCAGCTTATTTGCGGGTGGATGGTAAACCGGTGATATTTTTCTGGGCAAATTGGTCGTTGACGCCTGCGGAATGGGTTGCTATTCGAGATGCGGTTGATCCCAATCACAACACGATTTGGATTGCAGAGGGTGGCAACACTGCTTATCTTAATTCATTTGATGGGCTGCATCTTTACAATATTGCGTGGGCGGCTAGTCCGGCTACAACGGCCGTTACCTGGGCAGCCAATACCCGAGCGGCAGCTTCGACCTATGGCGGCTTCAAATATTGGGTAGCAACAGCGATGCCTGGCTGGGATGACACGTTGCTGCCGCGAGGCGATGCCGCCTTTAGCCGAGACCGGGCTGGCGGGGATTTTTATCGCTCATCATTTGGCGGGGCGGCGTCCAGCTCGCCAGACATGCTCATCATCACCTCGTTCAATGAGTGGCGGGAAGGCAGCCAGATTGAACCAAGCACAACGTATGGCGATTATTATCTGCAGCTGACTGCTGAGTTGAGTGCTGGCTATAAAAGTGGCAGTCTGTCAGCCCCACCTCCCCCAGCCCAGCCTACAGCAGTACCTACAGAACAAACAGCACCAGCAACGGCCGTTACGCAAATTACGCCAGACGCCCCCACAGCTACTGCGTCGCTGCCCACCAACACACCAGCACCAGCCACAACAGCTGCCCCGCAGCCCACGGCCACCTCGTGGGTAACGCCCACCGCTCAACCAGATGGCAAAATCCTGTACACGGTGCAAGAAGGAGAATCTCTTTTGTACATTGCCGATCTGTTTAACATTCCGCTAGACAACCTCATGACCTACAATGATATTGGCCGTGATGAAGTGTTACAGGTTGGGGAATCACTCATTATTGGTTACGCTATCCTGCCTGATGGGTCAACCATCATGCCGGGCAATCCGCAAGGACGTATCAAAACAGATGGCACCATGGTGCATGTGGTTACCGCTGGAGACACGTTTATTGGCATCGCCACCACCTATAATCTCACAATTGACGCGCTATTTGAAGTGAGTGGCCTGGATAAAAACAGTGTCTTGCAACCAGGCCAAGAAGTTGTAGTTGGATTTCAGCCACGCCCGGCAGAAATTGGCGGCTCCACTAATCTGGCTGGTGAGGAAATCGATACTCCCACTCCAACCATTTCGGCTACAGAAACGGCCGTTCCCACGGCAACATTCACCCCCCGTCCCACAGAAACAGCTGCCGAAGTGGCTCTGGCCGCAGCCGAAGAGACACCCACGCCTCAACCAGAAAATGCTGACACACCATCCGAAACAGCTGAGCTTCCAGAGCAAACAACCGGACTGGATCTGCGCTCACTTTCGGTTGCCTTGTTGGGTTTAGTGGGTGCGCTGGCTCTGGGAGGTGCCGTGCTGCTGTTAATTGGGCGAAATAGGTAGCTGACATGCGTTCCTCTCCCCAAACGCCATGTCGTTATTGGGGAACCAGCGACACTTTGATGGCCTCCGCCAAGGTGCGGCAGCCGATTAATTCCAGGCCATCCGGGGCTTTATAATTTTGCTTGCGCGTAGAGCGAGGTACCACACAGCGGCGAAAGCCTAGTTTCACGGCCTCTTTCAGCCGGGTTTCCAGTTGGCTAACAGCTCGCAGTTCACCGCTCAACCCAATTTCACCCACGAATGCCATGTCTGCATGAATGGGTTGGTCTTTGACGCTGCTGGCCAGTGACACGGCCACAGCCAAGTCAGCGGCTGGCTCTCCAATTTGCAATCCCCCAATCACGTTGATGAAGACATCTTTGTCGTACAGGGGCACATGGACACGTCGGGTGAGAACGGCCGTTAACAGCAGCAGCCGGTTGTAATCGACACCATTTGCCGTGCGGCGCGGGTTGGCAAAGGTCGTCGCACTGGCTAAGGCTTGCACCTCTACCAATAACGGCCGTGTGCCTTCGATGGTGACAGCGATGGCGGAACCAGGGGCATTGACCTGCCGTTCTGCCAAAAATGCTTCAGAGGGATTAGGCACTTCTACCATGCCTTCTTCGCGCATCTCAAACACGCCCACCTCGCTGGTAGCACCAAACCGGTTCTTAACGCTGCGCAACAGCCGATAGCGGTGGAAGGGATCTCCCTCCAGGTAAAGCACTGTATCTACGATATGTTCTAGCACTCGTGGCCCGGCAATGGCTCCCTCTTTTGTCACATGACCAACAAGGAAGATGGTTACGCCTGAATTTTTGGCGAGATCCTGGAAGCTGCTGGCGCATTCACGCACCTGGCTCACGCTGCCAGCAGAAGAGGTCAACCGTTCATCGTAGGTCGTTTGGATGCTGTCTACAATCACTAAAGTTGGCTGAATTTCTTCAATGTGTTTGTGAACGGCCGTTAAGTTTGTTTCTGTCACCAAATACAGATCATGAGCTGCAACTTTCATGCGCTCCGCTCGCATCTTGATCTGACGGGCACTCTCCTCTCCCGAAACATACAAAGTAGGGCCATGCTGATTCGCCATCATCGCCGCAATTTGCAGCAGCAAAGTCGATTTGCCAATGCCCGGTTCACCCCCCACCAGCACCAAAGAGCCCGGCACCACGCCGCCGCCCAATACCCGAGAGAATTCAGCCACTGAAACCGCCAATCTATCAAAACTATCTGCTGTGACCTCAGCCAGGCGCTGCGGCTGACTAGCCACATGCCTTTGCGCTCGCCGATTTTTGGCGGCTGCGGGAGGTGCCGATACCAAAACTTGTTCTTCCATGGTGCCAAATTCGCCGCATTTAGGACATTTGCCCATATAAGCAGGTGTGGTTCGACCACAATTGCGGCAAACATATTGGGATTTACTTTTTGCCATAAGCCACTTCCTTCCTAAGGATAAAACTGCATAATTTTTCGTCCATTTTAGCATATGCTATACTCCAACGCTGTGATTGACTGGTATGCTGTTGTCATCAACCTTTTCTGGATAATTGGGTTAGCCATTTTGCTAGCGTCTTTTAGCTACCATTATTGGCTGGCCGGGGAAGAAGAACGGCCGTTAAAGGTGCAGTTAAAAGGGATCTCGTTCCAGAAAACCCTTTGGTTTAGCATTTTCCTGATTTCATTAGGGGCAGCTGGTACCAGCCAACATTACTGGGAAATTGCAATATGGACTATTCTCACATTGATTTGTGCAGCCAATCTATTTAAACTGTTCAAAGAAAAGTAAATACAAGCAATCTTATCGGCTGTAATAAAGTTACGGGTTAAGATGCTGCTTCTTAGGACTGATCAGTATGGAACTAAAAAACTACTTTTTACTAATATGGCGATGGGTCTGGCTCATTATTCTTGGCGTTGTGATTGCAGCCATTGCTGCTTTTCTCATCAGCAAGAACACTGCGCCTGTTTACCAATCCACATCGCGTCTTCTCATTGACCAGGCGCCGGGTGCAGGCTCTGGCAATGATTACACCCAAATATTAGTAGAAGAACGTCTTGCCCAAACCTACGTAGAACTGCTCAAAACAGACCCCATCCTCGAAGAAACAATTAGCCAACTTGAGCTTCCAATGAGCGTACCCACCCTTAAGAAAATGATTTCCGTTTCTGCGCCACAAGAGACGCAAATCATCATCATTCAGGTTGAAGATACCAACAAAGATCGCGCTGCTCTTATTGCCAACACATTGGGTCAAGTATTTATTTTTGAAAATCAAAAGAGAGAAAGTCTACGTTATGCAGATCCCATCAATAATTGGGAAGAGAGACTTCAGGAAATTGGGGATCAGATAGAAACGATTGAAACTGAAATCAACACACTCAATGCCCAAGGAAAAGAGATAACACCCGAAGAGAGCGCCACACTTTCTCGTCTAGAAACCAATCTGAACGAGGCACAAATACGCTACACAGAAACCTTCAACAATCTGAATGATTTGCAAATCAAGCAAGCTAAAGAAACAAGTAACCTCATTCAAATTGAAGAAGCCAAACCCCATGAAATTCCCATTCGTCCCCGTACAGAAACAAATGTTTTGTTGGCCGCAGCGGTTGGGGGCATGATAGCAGTGGGCATTATCTTCCTCATCGAATACTTGGATGACACCATAAAAACTCCTGATCAAGTATTAGAAAAGACGAATCTGGCCACGTTAGGTGCGATTGCCATCATCAAGGATCACACAATCGGTTCAGGCTTAATCACACAAAACGCTCCACGCGATCCTATCTCCGAAGCGTATCGCATCATACGAACCAACTTGAGTTTTTCCACAGTCGATAAAGAACTCAAGAGTTATCTTGTTACCAGTGCCTCACCTGGAGAAGGTAAATCAACCACAGCCGCGAATCTGGCTGTGGTTTTGGCGCAAACAGGGAAAAAAGTGGTGCTGATTGACGCAGATTTGCGGCGCCCCATCCAACACAAGATATTCAACTTACCCAATAACATGGGGCTTACCACGTCTATTCTCGATGGTCGCACACCAGTGACGGCTCATTTACAACAAACCAAGATCAGTAATCTTGGTTTGCTCACCAGCGGTCCAATCCCGCCAAATCCCTCTGAATTGCTTAACTCACGGCGAATGCAAGATGTGCTAAAAGAACTCGAAGACAATTCAGATTTGGTCATTTTTGATACGCCTCCTGTGCTGACTGTAGCTGATGCCTCAATCATTGGACCACAAGTCAATGGGGTGCTGCTGGTTATTAACACGGGACGTACGAGACAAGAGGCGTTTATCAATGCAGTTGACAGGTTACGCAGAACGGGTACCCATATTTTTGGGGCTATTTTCAATAGGGTGAAGCTAGATCGCTCCAGCTATGGTTATTATTATTACTCGTCATATGAATACAATGCGAAATCCAAGAAGCGCCGTTCAAGAAGATTATCTAAATCTTCTAGAATCCCTAGTTGGATAACAAGTATCATCAAACGATCATGAGTCAGGGTGCAGCTTCTCGAGCAAATAAAGCCTCTAATTGGCTCATTTTAATAGGCTTTTTGTGGATCTTATTAGGTGGCGGTCTCATTTTTTACCAGCTGATCGTTCCACCATCAGTAACAGTGCAATGGGATACCGAAACAGAAATCAACACGGCTGGCTTCAATTTGTATCGGAGCGAATCTGAGAAGGATGATTATATTCTTATCAATGAGACGCTGATTGATAGTGAGGGTAACTCTGTTTCTGGGGCTTCATACGAATATGTCGATAGTTCAGTCGAGCGGGGAAAGACATTCTATTACCTGCTCGAAGAAGTGCAGATTGATGGACAGGTAAACAGGTATGAAGATGAAAAATTTTTGTATGCAGTCCCTGGATTATCGGGGTTAATTGTGCTGCTGGCAACGGTCGTTATTGTTGTCGGGTTAGCATTGTTGGTGATGGGATTTAAAGAATTAAGAAATTAGGCATCATGTTTTAATGAATAATTATCCAATCATTCATCCTGGATTAACCTGGCGACTGTTAGATGGTGAAGCCGTTATTGTTTCACCCGTAACAGGGGAAATTCGGGTCTTAAATCAAGTGGGTGCAGAAATATGGCAGATGGTTGCCAATGATTTCACTTTTGCCCAAATTGTTTCTGCCATCACGAAGCAATACGGTCTGTCGGCCAAAGAAGCAGAGTCAGATTTATCAAATTTTTTAGTTGATCTAGAAGATCGTGGATTAATTTCTTGGCAAAAATAGCCAATAAATTTTCTGAGGGGTTACATATTATGTATCACTGGAAAATGTTCAAAATTGGATTACCACTTGTTTCTTCAATATTTTTGTTAATTGGCGTACTCTTTTCGCTCCAAGCTGAACCACTACCTCAAACTGAAATCACGCCTCCTGAGACTGTTGACGTCCCCACGCAAACAGGTGTTTCTATTTTAAAGCAGGATAATGATGGGCTTTTGATTGCCTTGAATACGGCCATCATCAATTCCACCAATGATGTTTATCTGTTGCAGCATGAATTGAATGCCAATATCCAAGAACCTGGGGCACCGGCATTGCCTTACTACTCAACATTTATTGCGCTCCCCCCGGAGGCCAATGTCTCTATCACCGTTACCCCAATTGAAGTCCATACGGTAAATAATGTGGTTATTCCAGCAGTTGAAGCGCCGACTTTATCGTTTATTAACTATGATGAGGAGTCTCCTTTCCCGGTAACGGCCGTTACTCCGCAAGTCGCCTCTGACAAAACAGAGCAAGCCATTTACCCCGCTTCAACACAAATCCCCAACACCATCTATCAACTCTCTGAGCCCATGTATTTCCGAGATATACGTCTTGTTAAACTAGATTTATTCCCTTTGCAATACCGCCCCCAACAACAAGAAGTAACGCAAACCTCTCAAATGCTCGTTAACATTCAATTTCATGGGGCAAAATTCGACAACTTACAGCCAGCTCCAAGCGTGCATGACATCTATCACAACAGCCTGGCCCATAAGATATTGAATTTTGAACAAGGGAAAGCATGGCGCAGTTTACCTTCCTCGATGCAAGCTACTGGAGACAATAAAGCCTCTGCGAGCCTAGTTTCTCTTCCGGCGGGGGCAACCGCCTACAAAATCGAGATCGATCAAGATGGCATCTACGACATAACAGGACAAGATTTGACAAGCGCTGGCATGGCGATCAGCAACATCAATCCTGACCATATTGAATTCATGTCAAGGGGTGAACCTGTGGCGTATGAATTTATTAAAAATGGCGCCAATGCAGGCATAATTGAGGCAAATGACATTATTCGCTTTTACGGAGAAGGCGTGAATGGCTCACGCCGGGAAAAACAGTTCCTCACCCATAACATCTATTGGTTGTGGTCTGATCCTGATGGCTCATCAACTTCCATCGACACCCTGCCCAATAACCCAGACGCTGATTTGGCAACCTCCTTCATTGACTCCATCACAAGAGAAGATGAAAACTACTTCTTCAGCACCTGGACAGATCAGTGGGAGCAATTCCCAAATGAACCTGATTCCTGGTATTGGGCACATTTGAGAAGCCCAACCTCTCAAAATTATGAAATAGAACTGCCAGATCCAATCCTGGAAGACACGCAGGCCACCACATACACTGTTGAGGTTTTGACCCGGGAAAGCTATGTAAATGAGTTTAATTACTCAGTAGAAGTCTGCTTGAATGGGACATTCGGCTGTGTGCAAACGACATGGACAGGCCATCAAAATGTCAATATCATGAATACGGTTCCCATGACATCTTTAGTTCCTGGGACAAATGAATTCACCATCAACCTTTCCAATTCTGTAGCCCCCGACAGTCGAGTTCGCCTTTTCCTCAACCGCATTACAGTTGAATACCTGCGTTCCTTGAAAGCAGTGGATGACGAATTGTTCTTTACGGATGCTGTGGGTGGGCGCACAATGATTGTGCAAGATTTCAGTGAAGGCGAGCCCGACAACATCTTGGTGTGGGATATTACGACTCCACTTAACCCCACCCAAATCGCCTTAGATTATGATGACATCTTAGAAAATAACGGCCGTTATACCTATACCATTGGGATCCCAAACACCACAACCACAACACAACAATACATCGCCACAACCGTATCAAACACATTATCACCCGATCATATTAGCCAATATCAAGTGCCAACAACCATAGAACCCGTTGACGGCGCTGACTGGGTTGCCATATCTTACAAAGATTTTCTACCCCAAACACAAAATCTAGCTGAACACCGGGCACAAGCAGCGTATGGCGGCATGAAAACCCATGTTGTTGATATTGAAGATGTCATCAATCTTTACTATCATGGGCTGGCAATGCCAGAAGCCATCCATGCCTTTTTAGAAAACTCATTAACCTGGCCCACAAAACCAAGTTACGTTGTTTTAATGGGAGATGGCGTTGTGTCACCACGGCACCTACCCTGTGCAGCTTATTGCTACAGCGACTGGGACGTGAATGCACAGAATTTTGTGCCAACCGACATACAGTTTATAGATAGATACCAAGGGTTAACCCCCACAGACAGCACATACGTATTCTTAGTCGGAGATGATCTTCTAGCAGATATGGCAATTGGTCGTTTAGCCGCAGAATCCATTAGCCAGGCTGAAGCCATGGTCGATAAAATCATCCGCTATGAAGAGAATTTGCTCGCCAAAGTCCCCGGCTACCAACGAGTTCTCTTTATTGCAGATAACCCAGACCCCGACGCTGGCGGCAATTTCTGCGATACCAACCTCGAGCAAACTGGCTCATTAATCCCAGCAGATTACGAACAAACCCATTTGTGTAGAGAAGATTACGCAAACGATGTCGCTTTTACAGAAACGATCAAAGCCGAAACATATCCGGGAGCTGCCATTCTGACCTATCGCGGCCATGGTGCGATTCACGCCTGGGGCAACTCGCCTAGATTTTGGAGCGCAGATTCATCGGTAAGTGACGAAGCGCTAAAACGCACATGGGCCAATCACTTAAGCCAAAAACCTGTCGCCATCCTCAGTGCAGATTGTTTAGATGGATATTTTGCCTTGCCTGGGCATTCCGGTTTGAGCGAAAGATTCATGAACCTGGATGAGTATGCCGGAGCAGCCGCTCATTGGTCATCATCTGGATTGGGGCTTGATCACGAACATACCGCTCTCCTGGAAGGATTTTATGAAAGCTTGTTTGGCACGGAACAAATCCGTCTCGGAGACGCCACAAATTATGCTAAACTACATTTTAGCTTGAGTGCAAATTATGCTAAATCTGAGATGTATAGCTTTAATCTACAAGGAGATCCAGCCATGCAGATTAACGTCCTCGATCTCAGTGTTTTTCTGCCTGTTATCATCAGATAAAATCCTATTGTCATCAGATCATAAAAGGAAGAATTAGTGGACAATATTTTTACCAAAACAGCCATCTTCATCGTCTTGCTCATCATTATCTTGGCGTTCGTGGGCACGCCTGCCTCCGCTAATGAACCGACAGCTGTTGGCTTGGAATCTTTTACGTTAACTCCGCTCAACAATGCTGTGCGCATTGATTGGGAAACAGGCAGCGAATCTGGCACCCTGGCATTCATAATTAAACGGGGCACAAATGGCAGCGAACAACATTTAGATTATCTAGGTGACAATGGCTTCATATACGCCGAAGGTGGCGTGGCTATCGGTCATGATTACTCTGTGACAGACAATCAAGTGCAAAATGGCGACACACATACTTACATCTTAGTTGAAATTGAGCATGATAACAGTGAGCATGAACTTGACAGAGCGACTGTAACAGTTGGGATTCCGGCCACAAGTACGCCAGCTATTATACAAACGGACAGCGCAGCAACCTCTACTAGCCCCAGTACCGGCCAGAGTACTGCCACGATTAGACCCACAGCCACAGCTACCTCTGCTTCAGGAGCCGACAATTCTATAAACGTGCCCACCAGCACGCCCCGCAGAATTGTTACAGTGACCCCCCGGCCGACTGCGACACCTAAAAACACGGCAGCACCAACGGCTGCCATTGTCAGCAACAGCAGTTCTAGCAATCAAGGGAACAAATCTCAAAGTGAAGCAACCCCACATTCAAGTGCAGAAACTGATACAGCTAATACAAATCCACTTGGTGTAAATGACGTGTTTGCTCAAGATGAAGAAACGACAAGCCCCACGGAAGTTGCCAATGTTTCCTGGTCACAAGCACAAGAAACTTATCCTGTTTCCACACCCACGGCCGTTTCTGTTGATACCTACCCCGATCATCCCAACAGCCCAACGGCTGTAGCGCCAACAACAGACAGCGTGCCAGTTATTGGCAATCCCCAAGGATACAATCCACAATCGCCCGTGGATCAGCCTGAAAACGCTGGGACGTCCAATGCAGATTCTGCGCAAAGTAACCTTTTCTTATGGTTCGGCTTCATTGTCGCTTTGCTTATTTTTGCAACAGGTCTGATTGGCTCCATTATTTTATTCACCCGAAAAGCAAAATAGCCTATGCTGCTGCTCATCATGTTTGCTCAGACAAAAAATCAACCGATAGGCAGCAGCTTGCCTTAAATTAGGACAAAGGATGCCATTATTTTTTAAGAGAAAAGCAAACCAGTTGAGACAACTGACATACCAGTCCTGGCTTCTCATAGGGTTGGTATGTTTTCTTTTTCTGGTAAGCTGCCATGATTCCCCTCCGCCAAGAACAGGTGATGCTGCCGACAACAGAGCAAAAATCGAAGTTAGCGAAGATGGCTTCTACCGCATCAGTGAAAGCGATTTAGCCGATTCAGGGCTTTTGTTCGACTTGTTTTCAGAATCATCATTGATGTTAACCTCACAAAATGAACCTGTCCCTTTTTATTTTGATGAAGATGCACTTGTTTTTTATGGACAAGCACCAACAAGCCGATACTCCGCCACCCGGCCATACATTTTGTCTCTTGGGGATGATGGCGTCTTGATGGAGGAAACGGCCGTTTCCCCAGCCCTATCCTCAGCCCAGCAAATTGATACCATCACCACGCATCTCCATTTAGAAGAAAACCACCTTTACGAATCTCAAACCCGTCCCCACAGCGAAGATGATGTTTGGTTTTGGGAAACCATTCGGCAAGGGAAAAGTTTCCCCATTTCAGTGGCACTGCCAGAGGTCACGGATGGCGCGGGAGAAATAACCATACAACTGATTGGTGTCTCCTACAATCCAGAAGTTGACAACGATCATGACGTAAACATCTTAATCAACGGCAGCCCGCTCGGTTCTATTCAATTTGATGGCGAAATAAGCCACACCGCTTCTCTAACTATTCCACCGGGCACACTTAAAAGCGGTCAGAACGAGATTGTTATAGACAATGCCGCAGAAGGGGCCGCGTTTTTAGACATTATGCAGCTCAACTGGATTGATCTAGCCTACAATGCCCCCACAACGGCCGTTAACGACGCCCTCTTCCTCGAATCCATATCCGGGAAAGTCAACTTGTCGGGATTTAGCGACACCCCCCTCTTGTTTGACATCACCCAACCCAACTTGCCTCGATACATCCCACAGGCTGCTCCTGGCCAAGACCCGCTTCAACTATCCATCACTGCAGACCAAAGCATAGCAGCCATCGGCCCCAAAGGCTTTAGCGATTCCGCAACCATACATCCTGTGCGCGACAGCGATTGGCAAGCAGATAACCACCAGGCAGACCTGCTCATCATCACCACCGACGAGCTGATGCCGCCGCTCGAATCCTTAAAAGAGGCACGAGAAAGTGAAGGGCTATCAGTAGAAATCGTGCCCACACAAGAAATTTATGATGCATTTGGCGGTGGCGAGGCATCACCAGACAGCTTAAGCGCCTTTATCAAGCATACGCAAACAAACTGGCAGGAACCTAAACCACGCTACCTGCTCATAGTTGGAGACGCCACCTCAGATTATCAAAACTATCTTAACCTGGCTCCACAAAACATTGTGCCCGCCCCCATGGTGCCAGTCTCCTACAGCGGGGAAACGGTCAGCGATTCTGCCCTCACAGATATTGACGGCGATGGCAAACCAAACATGGCCGTGGGACGCTGGCCTGTTAACACGCCAGCAGAAGTGGCATCGCTAGTCCAAAGAACGTTAGCTTACGAACAAGGAACGGCCGTTAACAAAGTATATTTCGCCGCAGATGGCACCGAATCCCAATTCCAGCATATGGCCAAGTCCATCGTCGAGAACAGCCACCTACCAGAATCAGGCGTGCATATCGCCATCGCCCCCCAAGCAGATGAAGTCACCACTGTTTTGAACGAGGGAGCCTGGCTGGTAACCTATGTAGGTCATGGCAGCTTGCGGCAGTGGGGAAAAGATGAGGTCTTCACCCAAGAAGCCGTAGCCAACCTCAAGACCCAAACACCACCCATCATCATCCAGTTAACATGCCTCACGGGCTTGTTTACGCAGCCTGAACAAACATCCCTCACCGAAATGTTACTCACACATGAAACAGGTCTAGTGCTATCGGTAGCCGCCACCAGCTTAACACTCTCAGGCAATCAAGAACCCTTTGCCACCAGTTTGATCCAACAGTTAAACGATCCAACAGTGGCACGCATAGGAGATGCCTTCCAGGCAGCCAAATTATCTTTAGATATTGAGAATGAAAGTTTTAGAGAGATTAGCGACACATTTGCCCTATTTGGTGATCCGAGCGCCAAAATTGTACGCCCCAATTCCGGGTGACCATCTAAAACTTACTCCCCGTTCTTCAGCGATAACGGTCACTTGAGGTGCATCCATCAATTCCATCACTTATTTATGGATGCGCACCTAACGTGGATAATTCTTGTTATGGTAGCAAATAAAAAGCAAGAAAAATTAAAGCCTTCCCCCCAGAATCATATTTGGTCCTGGCTTAACTTGCTCTTAACGGCCGTTTTAGTTGGTGTGGGCATCTGGTATATAGCACAGCGCGTTACCCTGGCCGAACTGGTAGATGCTCTCAAAAATGCAAACCCGCTCCTCATCATCCTCAGCTGCGTGAGCATCATAGTCACGCTCATCATCAAGGCGTGGCGCTGGCAGCTATTACTCAGCCAACCTGACGACAAACCGGCATTCGCCCCTCTTTTTTGGGCTTTCAACCTGGGATCATACGTCAATCTGATTTTGCCATTTTTGCGGATGGGAGAAATTGCCAGACTGTTTGCCGCCGACTGGATGGTGCAAATAGGGAAAGCACGCGCCCTGGGCACCATTGTCGTCGAAAAAATTCTTGACCTGATGATGTTGGCGCTCACCCTTTTAGTGATTTTGCCCTTCGTGATTTTGCCTGAGTTTGTTGAGAATCCACTGCCCATGGTAACGGCCGTTTCTCTTGCTTCCGGTTTCGTGTTATACATCCTGGCCTTTCACCCCAAACGAGTGATTCACCTGAGCCGTCGAGTTTCCCGTTTACTTCCCTCAAAACTAGAAAAGCGCGTCAATCATTGGTTCGTCGCGGGGCTAGAAGGCTTAAATGCCCTGCACCACCAAAAACAAATAGTTATCATCATTTCACTCTCCCTTTTACTCGCCTTTTCAGCCGTTCTCAGCCCATTTTTACTATTCTCCGCCTTTCACCTTAAACTGGGTCTGCTAGAAGCAGCCTTGCTCAATCTGGTGGTAACACTTGCTATCGCGCCTCCCTCCACTCCAGGCAAAATCGGCATTCTCAATGGCACAACCGCGTTGGTACTGCTGAGCTTAGGTATCCACGATGAAGCGGTGCTTGTCAGTTACTCAACCGTATACTACCTTGTCATCGTTCTGCCCATTATCACATTTGGCAGCCTAGCTGTCTCACGCACAAAATGGAAATGGCAGAGGCCTGACGAATCATGAAAATCTCCGTCATCATTCCAGCCCGCAATGCCGAAAAAACAATTTCTACCTGTTTAGAAGCACTCAATCGGCAACAAAACATCGATCCCTCTGAATTTGAAGTGATTGTGGTTGATGATGGCTCTACAGATAACACCAAAGATATTTGCCAGAATTTCAACAACGTCACGTACCTACGGCACGCAGCGTCTAAGGGAGCTGCCGCGGCACGAAACAAGGGCTTAGGCATAGCCAAAGGGGACATCATCTGCTTCACAGACGCAGATTGTGAACCCACGGCAACCTGGCTTTACCATCTCATTCAACCCTTCTCCCATTCAGAAATATCTGGATGCAAGGGAATTTATGCCAGCAGACAAAAGGAAATTGTGGCTCGGTTTGTGCAAATCGAATATGAAGATAAATATGACCTGCTGAAAAAACAATCTTACATTGATTTCATCGACACCTATTCTGCTGGCTACCGGCGCGATATGCTCACCGAAAATGATGGCTTTGACGAACGCTTTCATTACACCGAAGATCAGGAACTCTCTTTCCGACTAGCAGCCAAAGGGTATCAATTTGTATTCCAGCCAGAAGCTGTTGTCTTTCACCACCACAGCAGTTCCCTTTACGCTTATTTCCGCAAAAAATTTTGGATAGGCTATTGGAAAACCCAAACTATTCGCCGATTTCCAGAGCGAGTGGTTAAGGATTCGCATACGCCCCAGGTGATGAAACTTCAAATTGGGTTGATGGCCTTATGGCTGGGTATGACAATGTTGCTCCCGATAACGGCCGTTTTCATTTCCACCTTCCTCTCTCTGGTGGGGTTAGCATGGCTCGCCGTTCTCATTGCCATTCTATTAACCACCGTTCCATTTACCCAAAAAGCAGCCAAAAAGGATAGCCATGTTGCCCTCGTTTCACCCTTTTTGCTAGCAGCCAGAGCCTTAGCTTTAGGATTAGGCACAGCCTGGGGACTGTTGAAACCAAAAGCAGGCATCCTGGAAGCAAAACCAGGCATAAACGGCAGCAAATACATCATCAAACGCCTGGTTGACCTCATGGGCAGCCTGGTGGGTCTCTGTTTCACGTTGTTGGTCACGCCAATGATCGCCTTGGCGATCAAACTCGATTCATCAGGTCCCATCTTCTTTAAGCAAAAGTGTGCTGGGCGTGAAGGCAAACCATTTACGCTTTATAAATTTCGCGCCATGACGGCTGCGGCAGCACAGCCACAAGAGCATCTTATTGAGCCAGGCAACTTAAAAGAGCCACGGCTCAAGGCAAAAGATAATCCCCGGCTAACCCGCGTGGGCCGTTTTCTGCGTCGTTGGCGGCTGGATGGGCTGCCCCAGTTTTGGAACTGTTTCATAGGCCAGATGAGCCTCGTGGGTCCCAGACCAAAGTCGATACGTGTTGTGTCTGACTACAATGCCAAACAAAGGCAAAGGCTCACAGTCAAGCCAGGCATAACCGGCCCAATGCAGCTCAAGGAACGGGGAGATTTACCCTTAGCTGATTGCGTTTCCCTAGAAACAAACTATATCCAAACCTACTCTGTGAAAACAGACTTCATCATCTTGGCCAAAACGATTCGTGCAATTATTCGAGGTGATAAGGACTGACGACGACATACAAAATTGTATCGTCAGTTTCCAGAAACGGTGGCGTATTCATGCGACAAAAGCGACGAAGCCAGCTAAAAAATCAGGCAGGCATGGTGGCCGGCATCCTGGCCGCATCGATGGCCTTGAGTGTATATTGGCTCACGTTGGCTCCAGACATAAACTGGGCTCATTATGGCGTTGATGGTGGGGACTTGATAACGGCCGTTCTCACTCGTGGCAATCCGCATCCTTCTGGGTATCCCACCTATTTGCTCTTAGGCTACCTTGTAGAACTTATCCCACTTTGGCCTATCGCTCACCGCTTTAACCTCTTTTCAGCCATGACAATGGCTGGCGCAGTCGGCATCTTAACCCTAACCACACACCATACGGCTAACACCACCAGCAAAAACAACCATGTCCAGCGCTTGCTGCCAGCAGCAGCCCTTAGCCTCACATTTGCTTTTTCATATTTAGTTTGGGGACAAGCGATCATCACAGAAGTATACGGTCTCTATCTGTTATTTTGCGCCTTTTTGCTGTGGGCATTGCTGCAAAAAAAAGCAGCCTGGCTGACTGGCTCATTACTAGGCCTGACCATAACAGCACACCCCACCGGCATCTTTTTTCTACCACTCGCTTTATACAAAACAAAGCGCAGGCAATGGCCTACGTTATTTTTCGGGATGTTAATTGGACTGCTTCCGTTTGCGCTGCTCCCCTTTTTATCAAGTGGAGATAGTCCCGTCGCCTGGGGTGATTTACGGACGGTTTCCGGGTGGTGGTGGCTGGTCAGCAGCCAGATATACCGGGGATATGCCTTCAGCTTCCCTCCCGCTGAATGGTCTTCCAGAGCAGCGGAATGGGGGCAGATTATGGGGTCTCAATTCACTTGGGCAGGCATCCCTTTGATTATCTTAGGCTTTGTTTTCGTAAAATCTTCGCGTCGTCAAACGAACCTATGGCTCTTATTAACGGCCGTTTCCTTCTTCATCTTTGCCTTTTTTTACCAAACCAACGACGCCATCATTTTCACCCTGCCAGCGTGGTTATTATTAAGCCTGCTCCTTTATCCAGCCTATGAAAAATTAGGGTGGTTAGCTTTTGCTTTACCCCTCACTTTGATTTTGATAAACTTTGATACCAATCATCTCAAACATGATCATTTAATTCGCAATCACACTGAATCATTGCTGGCGGACATTCCTGATAAAGCGATAGTAGAAACACCAGGAGATCCAACCATTTTCACACTTTGGTATTTTGTGTACGGGGAAGAACAACGAACAGATTTGATCCCAGTCGATAGAGACCTGTTTGCTTTCACCTGGTATCGAGATCGGCTCCAGCATCTACATCCTAATCTTCAAGGTCTGGAAGAAGATAACATTCAAAGATTTCGCCAGTTGAATCATCTCAATCACCCTTACTGTTGGGCCACTCTGGCACAGGAAGATTTAGACAAACACCGAACGTATTCTCTATCTTGTCAATAAATAATATAAAGACACATGACATCTGAAAGTACACCTCATCCAACAAAACAAAAGCGCATCATCTTTTGGGCACTGTTTACTCTCATCATCGTTTTTGTCGCCTGGCTGGGCATCAAAACATGGCGAATTTATCACACTGGACAAGCCTTACTCGATAGAAAAACAGAAATCGAAACATTGGTAAGCGCTGGTATCACAAACATCGATCCTGAAAAAGCAGAAAGTTTAGTGATGGATACCCGGGCAGATATTCACACCTTAAAAAGCGAAACGGCCGTTTTCATGCCATTAACCCCTTATCTAGGATGGGTACCCAAAGTGGGGCCAACGCTTACAGCCGCCCCCGCCTTCATGGCTATGGCCGAATCCGGCATCGACGCAGCCGCATACGCCATACGTGGTCTCAAGCCCGCTTTAATCATTTGGCAAAACCCCAGGGAAACAGAGGCAAGTATGTTAAGTCAGCTAAGTGAGGTTTTAGTAGATGCTGCCCCTGACCTGGCGGCCGCAAACCATGAGTTAAGCGAAGTGGCAGCAGCCCGTTCACACATCACGAACACACAAGAGCAACCAGAACAAATCCAAACATGGCTCAATCTAAGTGATACGTTACTGCCCTTTGCGCAAAAAGGGTTGACATTAACGGCCGTTCTCCCAGAAATGTTAGGTAGAAATGGCGCAAGAACATACCTGGTCATCGCTCAAAATCAAGATGAACTGCGCCCCACTGGTGGGTTTATATCCGGTGCTGGCACCCTTGTAGTGGAAAATGGCAGCATCGAAAACCTACAAATGGTAGATGCTTACCGCATCGACAACTGGCAAGAAAAGCCTTACGATTTCCCTCCCCAACCCTTTTATGATTACATGGGAATTGACTTGTTCCTGTTCCGTGATTCCAACTTTTGGCCAGATTTCCCCACCTCTGCCGAAAAAGCAATGGATCTCTATAGCTATGGACAGGATCTCCCCCCGCTTGATGGCCTCATCGCCCTCGACCAAGAGTTCTTCAGACTGTTAGTCGAAGCCACCGGTCCAATTTTCATTGAAGAAAGTAACCTAACGATCACCTCGCAAAACAGTATCGAAACATTACAAAACGCCTGGTCACAAGGATCTGTCACAGGCGAAGATGAAGAAAGCAACGCCGATTGGTTTAAAAACCGAAAAGCCTTCATCGGAATCTTCGCCACAGCCATCCTCGATTACATAGAAAACGACTTCAGCGCAGTCGATCCATTACGCCTCATACAAAACATACAAAAAGCCATTGACGAAAAACACATTCAACTTTACATGCGCGATCCAACCGTCCAGTCAAAACTCGACGACATCAACTGGGACAACCGTTTAGAAAACCAACAGGGGCAAGACTTCTTGGCGATAGCAGAAACCAATATGGGATTTAATAAAGTAAATCACATCATCGAACGCTCAATCCATTATCACGCCACGCTCGATGCAGATGAGGGAGGAACGGCAAAACTCAACATCACCTACACACATCCTGGCCAAGGGAAAATAGAAGATTGCATTCAGTTTGATTGGGGAATCTACAACACAGGTGGCAATTATTTAGAGCTTACCGACCGTTGTTACTGGAACTACCTGCGGGTCTACGTGCCTGGAGGTAGCCAGTTAATTTCCGCCACAGAACATACTGTTCCCGGACAAGCTATGCGCAGCGGCAATCCTGTGAACACCACAGCCAACACGTTAATTGAAAAAATCGGACTGACTACCTTTGACAATTTTTTGATGGTACCATATGGGCAAGATGTTACCAGCGAATTTCATTACACCTTACCCAAAATAACAAATTTAGATGGGCAGGGCACACATCAATACCAGTTAACAATTCAAAAACAAGCTGGAACTGGCACAGATCCAGTTGAAGTTCTGATTACACTGCCCCCAGGCAAGACATTGTTAACCGCAGAACCATCGCCCGTTTCTGTCAATGGGCAACAGATTTCCTTCTCATTTGCCCTTAACACAGATAAGACAATATCATTGACTTATCAATAATGATCAAGAGGCCACAATATGTCGCGCAAAATTCTCATTTTAATTTTAGTTGCAGGATTAGCTATTTCATTCTTGCTAAACTCGCATAAGAAAATGACCAAAGTCTATGGCATGCCCAATTTCACCGTGATTACGCGCACCCCCACCCCACCACCACAAGCACCAACAGCAACGCCCCAAACAAATCCCAGTAATCCCAACCCACCACCTCCCTCCAATGCCACAGATGAACCAACGTCTCCCACCCACACAGTCACCCCAGTGATTGTCACCCAAGTGGCAACACCTGCCGGCGGATACTGGCCAACGGCCGTTGCCTGTGGGACACCACCTACAGTTCAATCCCGAAACAACACCAATGTTCGGTCAGGGCCAGGCACAGACTATGATATTGTTGGTCGGTTAGTCCACTTAGAAACGCGCATCATTATCGGCAGGGCATCCAACTCCGAATGGTGGAGCATCCAATTTTCAGACGAGGAAACAGGCTGGGTTGCTAATGATGTGGTAATCGTTCACGGCAATATTAACGGCATTCCCATCCTCTCACCTTCAGAAATCAATGGAGAAACGCCCACGCCCGGTGCGCTTTGGCAACCCACCCCTAACCCTGAATGCCCCGACATACCAACACACACACCAACGCCAACCATAACAGTAGTCCAAACAGCCACTGCCACAGAAACAACAGCACCACCCACGAATACCCCCAAACCAGAAAAAGAAGCGGAAGCCACGGCCACTTCGGTCATCCCCACCGCAGTGGAAACAACGGATAGCACTGAAGCTAAAGCCACCCTCACTCCCCAACCAACGGCCGTTCCCCTGGATGAAGATAACACACCCTCAACAGCAAGCGTATTACCATGCAGCGCCGCCATAATTGGTTTAGCCGCCATCGGCTTCTTAGCCTTCAAACGGATATTCTAAAACAACAAAAACAAGGACAGACATGCACACACAACCGCACAATCTTATGAAACATCAATTGTGGGTCAGCATCCTGATCTTCACGATGCTATTTACAGCTTGCACCAGGGAAAAAAGCCAAATAAGCCAGCCAACAACAGCCGTTCCGCCGCAACAATCGCTAAATGATGAAACGATTGCTGAACCAGCCCTCCATTACACCTACAACATCATTAACAGCTTCCCGCACGATCCCAATGCCTTCACCCAGGGACTTCTGCACCTGGACGGAGTTCTATACGAGGGGACTGGTAGACACGGACTATCAACATTGCGCAAAGTAGACCTGGATAGCGGTGAAGTTCTCATGTCTCACGCCTTGTCAGATCAATATTTCGGTGAAGGCATCACAATCTTTGAAGACAAAATTTATCAACTGACCTGGCAAAGTCATACTGGCTTCGTATACGACCAAAATACATTTGAACAGCTAGACACCTTCACCTACCCCACTGAAGGCTGGGGCCTCACGCATGACGGACAACAACTCATCATGAGCGATGGCTCCAACACCCTCTTTTTCCTGGATCCAGAAACGCTCCAGGTCACGCATCAAATTTCTGTCGTAGATACACAAGGCAATCCCATTACCCGGCTCAATGAACTGGAATACATCAATGGTGAGGTGTATGCAAACATCTGGCAAACAAACGAGATCGTGCGCATTAACCCGCAAAATGGGCAAGTCACAGGTTGGATCAATCTATCAGGATTGCTCGATCCAGGCATGCTCACACAGCCAGTCGATGTACTCAATGGCATCGCTTATGATGAAGAAAACGGCCGTTTATTTGTAACCGGCAAATTATGGCCCACACTCTTTGAGATAGAACTAGAAGAAACGGCCGTTGCCTACCCCAGTCCATAAATAATCGCTGGTTCATCAGCACCCAACAAACATCATCACAAGAAATTCTCAAAAAGAATATCACCAAACACAACACATTCCCCACCTCATTCCATACTCGAGAGGAATATTGCCAATCACATTAAACCCAGTATAATTCAGAAAAAAATGCCGGGCGTATCCGGTAAGATTGAGAGGCACAATATTTTGGCAACAAATTCAATAGGAACGGGGAGCGGTGCCACAGGGCACCCCATGGATTTTTTATTAACAACTGACTTTAATTTACCTAAAGCAGGAGAAATTCGGCAAGGCATCATTGTTTCCAACCGAAATAACGAGCTTATTGTTGACATTGGCTCCAAATCCGAAGGCATCATTTCTAACAGAGAAATTGATAACTTAGACAAATCCGTCAAAGAAAAACTGACTCCAGGCGCAGAAATACCAGTTTTCGTCGTTGAGCCAGAAGATGCCAGCGGAAACACCATACTATCATACGTAAAAGCAGCTGCTCAACAAGATTGGCTTGATGCAGAAAAGCTAATGAAAGCCAAGAAGATTCATACCGGCGCAGTAGTAGGTAACAATCGCGGTGGTTTATTAGTTGCAGTGGGTCATATTCGAGGGTTTATCCCCAATTCCCAACTGATTCGTAATCGAAACAACGCATCCCAATATGAACTAGGTGAGGAAATTAGTGCAAAAGTTATCGAAGTCGATCAAGAACGTAACCGCCTGATTCTATCCGAAAGAGCAGCAGAACAAGAACTTCGCCAGTCCAAAAAAGAAAAACTATTAAAATCAATGACAGAAGGCGATATTTATGATGGTAAAGTAGTTAACCTGGCAGATTTTGGTGCCTTTGTGGACATTGGCGGGGTAGAAGGCTTAGTTCACCTCTCCGAATTAAGTTGGAAACGCATTAACAATCCGTCAGAAAAACTAAAAGTTGGTGACACAATTAAGGTTTATGTGTTAAAAGTAGACCATGAGCGTCAGCGGCTTGCATTAAGTATCAAAAGATTAGAAGCAGATCCTTGGACATTAGTTTCAGAACAATATCATGTAGGACAACTAATGCCAGCCAAAATCACAAAACTAACAAATTTTGGCGCATTTGCACGACTTCAGGATGAGTACGAACTAGAAGGACTCATTCACATATCAGAACTTTCAGAAGATCATATTACACATCCCAGGGAAATAGTAAAACCTACCCAAGATGTAACCGTTCGTATCATTCGTATCGATTCTGAACAGCGGCAGCTTGGTCTAAGCATTAAACAAGTTTCCTCCGAAAAATTCATGGAAGCCGACCTCGAAGTATTAAATGCCGCTTAAACCAAGTCCATCTCCGTGTTCAGTGAACCCGAGGTAAAAACCGGTGAATTCTAAAAATTGGGAAAGATTCACATCACGCGCTCGTCGCGTTTTAAGCTTTGCACAAGAAGAAGCAGAACGACTGAACCATAACTACATCGGCAGCGAACATGTTCTCATAGGCTTACTACGAGAAGAAGGTGGCGTTGCCGGACGAGTTCTCCGTGAACTTGGTTTAGATGTTGTCCGCGTTCAAGCCATGGTTGAGCGCCTATCTAGCACCCCCACCACACCCGCCCCCACCATAAAAACCGAACTCTCCCCCAGCACAAAACGGCTGCTTGAGCTAGCGGTGGAAGAAGCGCGTAGAATGGGTCAGCATTATATAGGCACAGAGCATCTGCTCTTAGGTATGGCTCGCCAAAACGAAGGCGTGGCCATTGACGTGTTGCGCAAGTTTGGCATTAGCGCAGAGCAAATTCGCCGCCAAACAAAACGTATGCTCAAAGAAAGCCCCGTCACCTCCGTTGAAGGAGCCCCAGCATCAAAACGCGCCAAAAAAGAGAAAAGCAAGACGCCCATGGTGGATCAATTAGCCACCGATCTGACCGCCTTAGCTGAAGAAGGTAAGCTCGATCCTGTGATTGGTCGTCAAACAGAAATCGAACGTGTCATACAGATTTTAGCACGCCGCACCAAAAACAATCCCGCCCTCATTGGTGAGCCAGGCGTTGGCAAAACAGCCATCATTGAAGGTCTGGCACAACGAGTGATTGCCGGTCGTGTACCAGAGATTCTTCATGGAAAACGAGTACTTCAATTAGATGTTGGCAGTTTAGTTGCTGGCACCATGTATCGTGGTCAATTTGAAGAACGCCTAAAACGAGTTATCGACGAGTTAAAAGCCAGTGATGCCATCTTGTTCATCGATGAAGTTCACATGTTAGTTGGTGCCGGCTCCGCTGGAAGCTCTGTAGATGCCGCCAATATCTTAAAACCATCCCTCGCCCGCGGAGAATTACAGTGCATTGGGGCGACTACCCTGGAAGAATACCGGAAATATATTGAAAGCGATGCCGCCCTTGAACGTCGCTTCCAATCCGTTCACGTCGATGAGCCCACCTCAGAAGAGACCATCCAAATTCTAAAAGGGATTAAAGGGGCATACGAATCTCATCACAACCTCACCATCTCTGAAGACGCGATTGAGGCAGCAGTTAATTTGTCTACACGCTATGTGACTGAACGCTTCCTGCCTGATAAAGCAATCGATCTGATCGATGAAAGCGCATCCCGTGTTCGTATGTATCGTATGCCGCAGCCAGCCGACATCGAAGATGCCTATAAAGAGCTGCAAAACGTGCGTGAAGAACGGGCGTTCGCGCTCGAAAAAGGTCAAGCTGAGGTTGCCGAAAATTGGAACCTCCGTGAAGAAGAGATCCAGCAGCGTTTAAATAAAATGAGAGCCAGTTCGTCTCCTGAAGAAGGCACCAAAGTTACCGCAGAAGATATTGCTGAAGTGTTAGCAATGTGGACAGGAATTCCTGTTTACCAGTTCACAGAAGAAGAATCAGCTCGGTTACTCCGTATGGAGGAAGACCTGCGCAATCACATTGTTGGACAAGAAGAAGCGATTGAGGCTATATCCAAAGCGGTACGTCGAGCGCGGGCAGGCCTTAAAGATCCTCGCAGACCAATTGGTTCTTTCATCTTCTTAGGACCTACCGGTGTGGGTAAAACAGAGTTAACCAAGGCTTTAGCGAACTTTCTGTTTGGCAGCGAAGATGCCTTAGTCCAGTTGGATATGTCAGAATTTATGGAACGGCATAACGTTGCTCGTCTGGTGGGTTCGCCTCCAGGCTACGTGGGGTATGAAGATGCCGGGCAGTTAACAGAAGCGGTACGCCGTCGTCCTTATTCCATTGTAGTCTTTGATGAAATTGAGAAAGCACACCCCGAAGCCTTTAACCTGTTGCTCCAAATCATGGAAGAAGGTCACTTGTCAGATGCCAAGGGTCAAAAGGTAAATTTCCGCAACGCAATTATCATCATGACATCAAATGTAGGGGCAGATACCATTAAACGGGGACCTAACCTCGGTTTTGCATTCCAGCGTGATGAAACGGTTGAAGAAAAAACACAATATGCTGATATGCGCAAGACACTTATGGATGAGTTGAAACGCCAATTCCGACCAGAGTTTATCAATCGGGTGGACAGTATCATTGTGTTCCGGCAGTTATCTCAATCTGATATTTGCAAAATTGTCGATTTTATTTTGGCTGAGGTCAACGAAAGATTACTTGACCATGAACTCAGAATTGAAGCGACGGATGCAGCACAAAAGTGGCTGGGTGAACATGGCTATGATCCTGAGTTTGGAGCCAGGCCATTACGCCGCCTCATACAAACTGTGGTTGAAGACCAATTGTCTGATGCTGTCTTGTCAGGAAAATTTGAAGCGGGTCAAGTGGTGTTGATCGATGTAGAAGATGATGAAATTGTGCTTGTCCACGGTGAACAGACAGAGGAAGCTGTGGAAGAGGTCATGCCTGCGCCCTAAAAACAGCGTGTTTTACTAACATTAAAGCCCATCATAAATTGATGGGCTTTTTTTGTATCAATCATTTTTAAGTGCACCCTTCAGACTGTTGACGCTGCGCACCAGGGTTATCTAAAGAAAAAGTAGCTATCTAATACCCTTCAATCTCTATTGGAATGATAATGAGATCATCCACCTCTATGTGATTTGCATCAGAAATCTTATTGATGCTCATCACATCTTCAAGCGATACATCAAACATATCACTGATTGCCGTCAAAGTGTCACCTCTCTGAACTTTATAAGCATATTGAATAGAGCCGTCTGCGCCGGAGACAGGCAGCAAATAAAGATGACCTTGGTGAGCCATTGCAGGAGGGGTATACGTAGGTGGTAATGGTGGTATAGGCGTTGCCTCGGTTCGTGGTGCCCCCTCTTCAGGGGCGATTCCTAACTCTGCATCAACAGCTTCTGTAGACCACTCAATGGGCATAGGCACTGGACTATTTCGCCCTCCACATGCCACAAACACGACGCTCACAACAAGAATTAATAGTAAAACCAGTATTTTGCGCATAAATCCTCCTAAATAACTTGCTCAGGCTCACACGAATTGCAAGTTTCAAGTTTATCTGGTTGATCCATTACTCGTGTGAATTGATCTTTTTATTATAGCAGAGCTGAAGCCCAGATAAAATATAGGCACAAGGTAACATAAAGTAGACAAAAAGGAAAGAGTTCATCACGCATCTACATGATTAAATAGGAAGTAATTACTATTACTTTGCCATGAAGAACAGGCAAAATTCCCCTTGTTGGTATTCGAGGTTAACAAAAGGGACTGAATGCCGATGCGTCAGGCTTACGCGCTAAAACACGTACGACAAAGTGTGTCGTGGGCACTTCTGATATTTATTCTCCAGGGGGTATCCCGATCGTCAAGGCGCCTACTCTAGTAGAAGCAACGGCCAACCCCACCAACATCCAAAATGCTGTCACAGCATGGTGAAATTCCATGTTGAACAAGTAATGGTCAAAAATGCCAGCGGCTAATGCGCCCATCAAGGCTGCATGCAGACCAAGCCAAACTGTGTCAATGCGGGAGTTAGTGCGGATGGCATGCCGATTTAAAAAAGCATAAACAAATACACCAATCATGACAGCAAAAAATGATACCAGCCCCACAACGCCCATGACCTCTGCAATGGTAAAATAAACATTGGCTACGCCTAGATAAATATCAATATCAGGTGCACCCGCAAAACCAACGCCAAAAATCGGATAACGTTGAATTAAAATTAACGCATCCTTATATTCACCAAAACGCATTTGTGTGGCCAGGTCTTGCCCTAAAATGCCTTCTACAAAACGAGAAACATAAGCCTGCGTGAAGGGCAGCGCCAGAAAGATGATGCCGGCTATCGCCATATATGGAATGAGCCGTCGATAACGCAATACTCCAATGAAGGCAAACCCAACTGCTAAACCCAACATGGCACTTCTCGAAAAAGTGAGGATAAGCCCTACCAATATGGTGCCAAAAAGAAAAATGATAAGCCAGCGGGGGAATAACGGCCGTTTGCTCACCAATTGCGGCCCCGCCAATGCACCTATCATCAACAACAAACCGCCTAAAACATTCGGGTCCACGTTCGTGCCAATAGCCCGTTCAGACAAGGCTGGATTCTCTTCAATGTAACGAATCACCCAGCCACCCGGATAACCAAGACGCGTAAGCAGGTTCAAAATGGTATTGGCTGTGTCTTCTGGCATAAGCCACAACACAATGGCAACCGCAGCCGCGGCTGCCCCAGCCAAGATGACAACCTTTACTAATCGCTCTAATTTGATCCAGGTCGTACAGTAATCGATGATGACCAAGACAAAGGCGAGGCTCAAGATCAACTCAGCAAATTTACGAAGCAACGTGGGCGTTAATGGCCCATGTCCCAAGCCAAAGATAAAGGCAAACACTGCTACCAGGATGAAAATGCCCAGCGGAATCGTTAAAGGTGACAGCACCACAGTGCGTTGCTGTCCGGTCACTAAGCCCAGTGCCCAAATCGCAAAAACAGCTCCCAGCGCCAGGTCTAAAAATGTTGGCGTCAACCCTATGTCAATGGGCAGGGTGGCAAAAGGCAGCAAACAAACCACTAAAATGACACCCCAGAAACCCAGCTCAATATCACGCAGCACCACCAGGCCTACGATAATTGCGGCAAGCAAAGCCGCGCCAGCCAAGGGACCGCCAAAAGCCAACAACAGACCACCGATAACGGCCGTTATCCCCAAAACCAGCCCCAACATCCACACAGAACGAGTGGGTTGCTCACGCCAGATATTTTTGTCAGAAATGGGATACTGTTTGCTATCCACTATCCACTAAATAATCCCCAACGCCTTGCCACCTTCAATCATCACATCCGCACAGTAATCCAAATCTTCCTTGGTGTGAGAAGCCAGCACACAAGCACGTAATCGTGAAAGATGTGCCGGAACAACAGGAGCGACCACAGCCTGCACAAAAATACCATTGCGCTGGCAATGATTGGCCAGACGTACAGCCGGCTCCACATCACCACACACAATCGGCACAATCGCAGTTTCTGTCTGCAAAAGATTATAACCAGCATGGCGCAATTTAGTGGCAAACCCTTTGAAATTTTCCTGAACCTTCTTCACCCGCCATTGTTCCTCATCAATGACATCAAAAGCCGCTTTAGCTGCGGCAGCAGATGCCGGCGGTACCGCCGCAGAGAAAATGAAAGCACGCGCCTCATGTTTGAGGAATGTGATCAACTGTTCATTACCCGCCACATAACCACCTGCGCTTGGAATCGTTTTGCTTAACGTCCCCATCTTAATGTCTACCGCATCGGGTGGCAGATCAAAATGTTCCTCAATACCATGTCCCGTCTCACCCAAAATACCGATAGAATGCGCTTCATCAATCATCAAGTAAGCACCATACTTCTTGCATAACTTCACCACCGCAGGCAGATCAATAATATCGCCATCCATACTAAAAACAGCATCCGCCACAACCAACTTACGTTTATCCGGGTCAGCTTGATAGAGACGCCGTTCCAGATGATCCATGTCATTGTGCCGGAAGCGGACATGCTTCGCCATGGACAACATACACCCATCCACAATACTGGCATGATTCAGCTTATCACTGATCACAAAATCCCCCTTGCGCAGCAAGCTGGAAATTGTAGCTAAATTTGTAGCATAACCACTGGAATACGTAATAGCCGCGTCCGTCTTCTTAAACCTGGCAATGCGCTCCTCCAGCTGATTGTGCAAGTCAAGAGATCCAGCTAACAAGCGCACACCGTGAGTGCCCGTGCCATATTGATCGACAGCCGCTTTCGCCGCCGCATTAATCTTGGGATGGCCAATCAAACCTAAATACGAATAACTACCCAGCATAATCATTTCGCCATAATTGATCACATCAACACGGCCGTTTTCCAGCAGCTCTCGCGTCGCTTCCAAGTAAAAGTAAATGCCTTCCTTCTTATAGTAATCAATGTCATGAAGCATTGGGGGTGTTAAGGGAACTCGTTCCCTGGTTTCAGCAATAGTCATCCTTTATCTCCTAACTGTAAATTCCAACTTCTCATTAAAAACTTGAAATCACAAAATTGCTTTTAAGATAATCACTCAATTCTATCTTTCCCAAACTGTTTCTGCCACAAAAAAAATAAACAGCTTGTCAAAGACATAGTTCCTCGCTTAACCTTCCCCTGACACACAAGGGCATATCAATCATTTCAGATAAAAAATAGCCCACCCATCATAGAGTGAGCCATTCCACTTTTGTCATTCTCAAGCAGCACTTTTAGCCCAAGGCATCAACCCCGAGTCTGAAACTGAGCCTAATGATCCCGGTCAAGCACCAAATCAATAAGACCCTCCAACTCATCCCGCGCCGCAGATGGCGGCACCCGGTTCAACGCCTCTCGGGCACGCCCGGCCATCTTTTCTGCTTGCATTCTAGCAACATCCACAGCACCAGACTCCCGCAAGCTTTGCATCATGCGCTTGAATGGGTCTGTTTCTTCCTCAACTGGCAACTCAGCAACGGCCGTTGCGCCCTCCTCGCCACCATTTTGCGCCATAGCCACACCACGATTTTGGCTAATATCAAGACCAGTTGGTTTACCCATCGCCTCCGCATCCCCCACAATATCCAAAATATCATCCACAATTTGGAACGTCAGACCCAAGTTATACGCATACTGCGCCAACGCTTCAACCGTCACCTCACTGGCACCGGCAAACAAAGCCCCCAATCGGCCAGACGCCTCAAACAAACTAGCCGTTTTCAAGCTAATAATTTGTTTATAGGTTTCTCGATCCATCGAGCCAGACTTAGCCGCTGCCGCCTGAAGAGTCTCCCCTTCTACCAATCGAGTACACGCATCAGCAATAATGACATTCGGTTCCACACCATACGGCGCCATCAGCTCATACACCTTTGTAAACAAATAATCACCAGTAAGCAAAGCAAAAGTTCGTCCCCACTGGGCATGAACAGTCACCTTGCCACGACGTGTTAAACTGTGATCATTGATATCATCGTGAACAAGAGTAGCCGTATGAACCATTTCCATGGCCGCGGCCATAGGCACAACAGCATCTAAATCCGTTCCTCCAGCCGCCAAATAGCTCAACAGCACCATTCGTGGCCGTACTCGTTTCCCACCAGAAGTAACGATATGCAAACTCGCATCTTCCAGAACAGAAATGTCACTACGGACAATAGACACCAATTGATCCTCGATAGCTTCCATTCCTCTTTCTAAGATTTCAGTTACCATAATATTTACCTTGTTCACAACTTTCAATCTTTTTTGAACGCTTTGACAGATTATAAAATACAGCCCAATTTACGTCAAGCGCAATATGTGAAACTCTTCCCAACTAGTTAAGATATTTTCAATCTTTTAGTATAGCCCACTCCGCCACGATGATATAAGATTATCCCAGATTAGCAATCTAGATGAGCAATCTAGATCAGCAACAAAGAGAGAGAGACAAATTATCTCAACATATCAGGTTAAAAAATCATGCAAGAATTAAAAAAGAAAATTAAAGAAGAAGGTAAAAATCTGGGTCGTGGTATCCTCAAAATCGATAGTTTCCTAAACCATCAATTAGATACCAACCTGATGGAAGCTGTAGGGGCACACCTGGCTAAACGCTTTGCCCACACAAACCCCACACGCATCCTCACCGCAGAAGTAAGCGGCATTATCCCCGCAGTCATGACAGGCAAAGCCATGAACCACATCCCCGTCGTATATGCCCGCAAACATAAACCCATCACCATGATGGAACCCGTTTACATCGACACAGCACCCAGTCACACCAAAGGGGGTGAAGTGATGCTCATGGTCTCGCCCGAATTCCTTAGCGCTGAAGATCGTATCCTCATCGTAGACGACTTTCTAGCCAGTGGCAAAACCATCGATACCCTGGCTCGAATCGTAGCAAGCAGCGGTGCCACCCTGGTCGGCATTGCCGCCGTCGTAGAAAAGCGCTTTGAAGGCGGACGTGAAGCCTTAGCCCATTGGAATGTCCCCATCGAATCAGCCGCTACCATCCTCAGCATGGATGATGGCAAGATTGTTATGACAGAAGATTAACCAATGACCAAAGAAAAATAACCAATAATCAATTGCCATTCATTGATCATTGGTTCCCAAAAAGTAAGCTCATGTCCCCAGAAACCACACAACACGACACCATAGTCGTTCTTGATTATGGTTCTCAGTACTCCCAGCTTATCGCTCGCCGGGTGCGCGAAGCAAACGTGTATTGCGAACTTTTCTCATGGCGCACAGATAAAAACACCATTATGGCACTAAATCCCAAAGGATTCATTCTCAGTGGTGGACCAAACAGTGTCTACGACAAAGGCACACCTACGCTGCCCAATTATGTTTTGAACAGTAGAGTGCCAGTGTTAGGCATTTGCTACGGTATGCAGTTACTCGCCTATCGGTTAGGGGGCAAAGTAGGGCACAGCCTTAAACATGAATATGGTCAGGCAGTTCTTGAGATTGATGAGCCCGAGAACCCACTCTTTCACCATTGGCAGTGGCCAAAATCCGGGGCAAGCAAAGACTCACAACAAGTCTGGATGAGCCATGGGGATAAAGTAGAAGCATTAGCACCAGGATTCCATCCCATTGCTCATACCAGCAATTCCCCATTTGCAGCCGCATTCGCTCCTGAACGAAACTACTACTCCGTGCAATTCCACCCAGAAGTAATGCACACACCTCAGGGAAAGGTCATCTTAGAAAACTTTGTAAAGCTAATTTGTCAATGCGCTGCAGACTGGACACCCGCCCATTTCATTGAAGAGCAAGTGGCTAAAATTCGGCAGCAAGTTGGTGCTGGGCGCGTAGTATTGGGTCTGAGTGGTGGCGTAGACTCAGCTGTAGCTGCTGGCCTGCTGCACAAAGCCATTGGAGAACAGTTAGTCTGCATCTTTGTGGATCATGGCATGTTGCGAAAGAACGAAGCGTTACAGGTCATTGATACCTTTGGCCGTGAGCAAGGCATGAATCTTATTGCCGTCAATGCCATCGAAGAATATATGGAAGCACTAGCAGGCATCACCGAACCGGAAAAGAAGCGCAAGGTTGTGGGTGAAAAATTCGTGCGCATATTTGAGCGAGAAGCCAACAAGCTCGGTAAAATCGACTTTTTAGCACAAGGCACTATCTATCCAGATGTGATTGAAAGTGCTGGCAAAGATAAAAAGGATGCCCACGTGATCAAAACCCACCATAATGTTGGCGGTTTGCCTGATGACATGGAATTTGAATTAGTTGAACCGCTAAAACTGCTCTTCAAAGATGAGGTACGCCGTATTGGCACTGAACTGGGATTACCAGACAGCATCATTTGGCGGCAGCCATTCCCTGGGCCAGGTTTAGCGATTCGGTGTCTGGGTGAAATCACATGGACGCGGCTGGAAACATTGCGGGAAGCAGACGCTGTCTTCGTCGATGAGCTGCGCAATGCTGATATGCTCAAACAAGGCACCCAGCAAGCCTTTGCAGTGTTGCTGCCAGTTAAGAGCGTAGGCGTAATGGGTGATGGTCGCACTTACCAGGAAGTGATTGCCCTCAGAGCCGTCACCACTGAGGATTTCATGACAGCTGATTGGGCGCGATTACCTTATGACTTATTGGCCCACGTCAGCCGGCGCATCGTCAATGAAGTGGAGGGTGTCAATCGAGTAGTGATGGATATTACATCTAAACCACCAGGAACAATTGAGTGGGAATAGCGTAACATATTTATTACTATCTTAAACTGCACAACTCCTAACAAAATAGGAAAAGAGAATGACAAACGACATTTCAATTGAAATAGCAAGTATCTTAGGCCCAATACTAATGATCGTTGCCTCATCAGAATACCTGAATCTTAAAGCTTGGAAAAACGTTGATCCAACTGTAGTATCATTAAATGGATTGATTTTCTTAATAAGTGGAATAGTGATTGTCAAATTCCATAATAATTGGAATTTAGATTGGACTTTAGTGATAACAATCTTGGGATGGCTAATTTTCTTGGTTGGGGTATTTAGGTCATTTTTCCCAAATGCAAAGCAAGCACCACAAAATAGATTCACTAAAACCTTTATTATAATTCTTTTCTTGATAGGCAGCTTTTTGACCTACAAAGGTTATATCCATATCCAATAATCTTTACTTTTCGCTAACGCAGCATTGACAAAAAGCTTTGAACCATAACTCAAAACGCTAAACATTAAAAAACAAGTTGCAAAACCATGTTACAATGATGTGAACCACGTCATTTTTAGGTTATCTATCCCCATGCTAAGCATAGTGCTGAAATTCAGGGTTTTAGGCTTTTTTATCCGCTGCTACTCATACACCTAAACCGTTAGTGGAAAATGAGACAGCAAAATGAGAAAAACGATACATAATCTTAGTTTCATCATTGTTCTTTTGACCATAGTAGTAAGTGGCGTTGGCTTATTTTGGGCAGATGGAGGAGCCCCTTTTGCAGTGAAAAGCCTGTATGGAAATGAAATAGAGCTCTTTGGCAACGGAATTTACAAAAATGATAATGCTTTTCTCGCCCCTATTTTTAAAGGCACAGACTGTGTCATGTTCTTTATCTCTGTTCCTTTCCTACTATTATTCATTTATGTAGATAAAAAACAACATTCGTTTAAATCATTGTTGCGATTAACTTCTTTTCTATTTGTGGTTTTCTACTATGCCATCAACTTGGCTTTTGGCGTGACTTTTAATGCCTTGCATTTGGTGTATACCCTGCTGTTATCCATTTGCTTTTTTACAGGGCTTATTTGCATTCAAGTATTGAAAGATGAATACGAAAAAGATTTCTCTACTACATTTAAAGCAACTTTAGGGCTTAAAACATTCATTATTATTAGTGGGATTATGCTTTTCGTAGCTTGGCTTCCAGATATCATTAGTGCTCATATTTCCGACAAACCATTGAGTTATTTAGAAAATTATACTACTTCGGTCACCTATATTATAGATATGGGATTTATTTCTCCGCTATTGTTTTTGTCTCTATACCTATTGCGAAAACACATTTTTTATGGTGTTTGTTCGCTTTCAATGTTATTGAGTTTGTCAATGATGATTGGTATTATTTTGCCATTTCAAACGTGGTTTCAACTGCAAAGCGGAATTGATATTCCTCTGCCAGAATTGATTACCAAAGTGATTATTTTCATAGTGTTATCTGTATTTGCCATTTACTTTAATCAAAAACTATATAAAACTTTAGTTTCCGCTAAGTCGGAATTGGCAAAAAGCCTTGAGTAATAACTCAAAGCATTGAACATTAAAAAATCGGTTAAAAAAACCGTATTAAAAAGAACATTATCATTTGGGAAAATTGCACCCAATAAAAAGGAGGCTCTAATGAGCGACGTAATGCGTCCTGTAAAATTCAAGCATTTACTACGCTGGATGCTTAAAGAGTATCAACAGCATAAAAATATATTCTCGATCCCCGAAAACAAATTTTACTACAAAAAAGATACGGCCTATTTTGAGATGTTTGGTGAAAAATGTGAAACCGCCATCGGCCCGGCCGCTGGTCCCCACACGCAACAAGCCCCTAACCTTGTCGCTGCTTATCTGACGGGCGGCCGTTTCTTTGAGCTAAAAACCGTCCAGATCATGGATTCGCTGGACATTGGCAAACCATGTATAGATGCTCCCGACGAAGGTTACAACACCGAATGGTCAACTGAATTTAGCGTACAGGAAGCGTTTGAAGAGTATGTCAAAGGCTGGTTCTTGATTCATATTTTGAATGCACTGTTTGGCTTTTCTCAGCTGGAAGAACGAGCCTTTATCTTCAACATGAGCGTTGGCTACGATTTAGAAGGCATCAAGTCACCTAAAATTGACAACTTTATTGAAGGGTTGAAAGATGCGTCAGAAACGGAAATCTTTCAGGAATGTGTCAACGATTTAAGAGAGGCTATTCGTGCAGGTCACCTTACGAATGGCAAAAATGCGATAACAGACCCTGCTTTTGCTGATACAATTTCACCCCATATTTCCAATTCAATCACGCTTTCTACCATGCATGGCACACCACCAGAACAGCAGGAAGCGATTTGCCGTTATCTGATCAGCGAGAAGAAAGTACACACGTTTGTTAAGCTCAATCCAACTTTGCTTGGCTACGAATACGTGCAAAGTGTGTTTGACCAGCAGGAGTTCGACCGTATTCAGCTTAAGGAAGAATCTTTTACTCACGATATGCAGTATGATGATGCGGTTGTGATGATTCGCAACTTGCAAGCATTTGCCCATGAAAATAAGGTCAGTTTTGGTATCAAGCTTACCAATACGCTGGCTGTGGTTAATGATGGCGCACGACTGCCTACTGATGAGATGTATATGAGCGGTCGTGCCCTTTACATGCTTGCTATCAATTTAAGCAACAAGCTGGCGCAGGAGTTTAAGGGCGATTTGTCTATCTCTTACTCTGGTGGAGCAAATGCGCTCAATATCGCCGGTATATTCACTAGCGGCATCCGCCCCATTACGTTGGCCACAGATTTGCTGAAACCCGGTGGTTACGGCCGTTTAACCCAGCTAGCAAGCATTCTCGAAGAGCCATTCGCCCAAAAGCCCCACCGCACCCTGAACTTAGCAAAATTGGAAAGCATTGCGGCGAATGCCCTGGTAGACGAACGTTACCACAAAGAAGCCAAGCCCGATAAACCAATGAAAATCGACCAAAAGCTGGACTTACTCGACTGCTTTGTAGCCCCCTGTATCGTTGCTTGCCCAGTTCATCAAGATATCCCCGAATACATTCAGCTTATTGCCGAAGAACGCTGCGTAGAAGCATACAGCCTCATCGTCACCTCAAACGCAATGCCTTTTACCACTGGCTTCATTTGTGAAAGTGCCTGTGAGCTAAAATGCGTCCGCAATGATTATGAAAAGACAGTACGCATCCGTGATTTGAAGCGCATTGCATCTGAGCGCGGGTATGACGAATACATGAAAACCCTCACGCCGCCCAAGCTGCAACGCAAGACAAAAGTGGCTGTTATTGGCGGTGGCCCCGCTGGGCTATCTTCCGCCTATTTTCTCAGCCGTGAAGGATTCGATGTCACCCTGTTCGACAAAACCAACCGACTAGGCGGCATGGTCGCACACGGCATCGCTGACTTCCGCATACCCGATTGGGCAATAGACAACGATCTAGAGCTGATCAAACGAATGGGTGTTAAATTTAAACTAAACTGCGACCCAGCAATTGATATTGCCAAACTTCAGGCTGACGGATTCAAATATATCAATCTAGCCATCGGAGCCTGGAAATCCCGTCAATTACAGATTGAAGGTGATACCGACAAGGTGATTGGGGCAATCAAGTTCCTGCGCGACTTCAAAAAAGACCCGAATACCAATAAACTGGGTCAAAATGTAGCTGTCATCGGAGCTGGCAACTCAGCGATGGATGCCGCCCGTGCCGCCCTCCGCGTGGCTGGTGTAGAAACCGTTACCATCATTTACCGGCGTTCGCGCAAGGAAATGCCCGCCACACGAGAAGAGTTTCTGGAGACAACACATGATGGGGCCATCTTCCGCGAGCTAGTAAATCCTGTTAGTCTGCATGATGGCGTGTTGAAATGCCAGCAGATGAAACTGGGAGATAAGGATGCCAGCGGCCGACGCCGACCGGTACCAGTGATTGGTCAATTTGTAGATTTTGCGATTGATACTGTCATTACCGCAATTGGCGAGCTAGTGGAGTATGAATTGTTGACCGCAAATCAGATCGAAGTAGATGCACGTGGGAATGTCCAGGTTGATGATTATTTTGAAACAAGTGTTGAGAATGTGTTTATCAGTGGGGATGCTTTTCGGGGACCATCATCCATTATTGAGGCAATTGCCGACGGCCGTAAAGTAGCAAATGGCATCATCAGAAAAGAAGCCATAACTCCACAGCCCGTAAAAACAGCAAACCAATACCTGTTTGAATCTGGCCGCATGGATAAAATCTCAGCCCGCAAAGGCGTTATCAATCCACAAATCCCATTAAAGATGTTTGATACCAACTTCGCCGCATCAACAAACCGTTGCCTTTCCTGTAACGCAATCTGCAACAAATGCGTGACCGTCTGCCCCAACATCGCCAATCTTTCCATCACAATGGCAGGAATGCGCGATGTAAACCAGATTCTACATCTGGAAGGATTGTGCAACGAATGCGGCAACTGCGCCGTTTTCTGCCCATATGACAGTGATCCGGCAAAGGACAAATTCACCCTTTACTGGCGTGTAGATGAGTTTGAGATGGGGCAGCATGAAGGGTACGTCTACACATCCGAGAATACATTAAAAATGCGCTATGCGGGACAAGTTTACGAGCTAAAAATAGAAGACAGCGTAGTCAGTTTTACAGATCCTTCCATCCAGGTAAACACTGAAATGGCAGGCTTATTACAGATGATTGATACAGTTCAAAGCCAATATCCTTACCTGTTGCATTTGGATCCTGTGACCTGACTGTAAAAGTACGAAATTCGTACCCAGGGGTACAATCTGGACAATTATTTATAAAACATACATGTATCATTTGAACAATGGCGATTGACGTGACCCTTTCTTTGTAAATTTTCGAGTACCTAAAATTATGGGTTAGTGAGTCGCCATTGTCATCTTCTGTTTAGCCGAAACTAAAGATTTAGAATTGCTGCTAAATGAACAGCTTAATTAGTTCAGGTGAAGCCAGTTCTTGTTCTGCTAAAACGGCCGTTATCTCTTGACGCTGGTATCGAACACCAACGAGCTGAGTATGAAGCTGCTCAATCTCAGCCAAATTGAGTTTTTCACCCGATATGTTCACAGATTTTATACAGCCACGTTCCACACTAATGTCAACTTGTGTGCTATTTTGTGTTTTGCGGACAGTAAATTTGGGAGAACGGCCGTTGTTCCATTCCCAAGTATCATACCGAGCCGCTTTCATTTCCCACACCTTCGCCCACTCTGCCTCAGTTAGCTCATAAGTAGGAATAGCATCATATCCCTCAAAAATCCCTGTGAGCAACTCTTTTCTGAGAACAGTCATGTCCATTTCAGGCAGCCAGTCAATGATATTGGTTACCTTGGCCCGAATCGACTGCACCGCTCTCGATGCAATCTGCACCTGACCTGGATTCAAGGCATGGAGCAATGCTTCCAAATCACTGTTAAAAAGAATCGTGCCGTGGCTGACCATACGCTGACCTGAGAGATATTGAGCGTTGCCCGACATCTTTTTGCCACCCGCGTAAATATCACTCTTGCCATGCAGTTCTGCAGGTACGCCCAACTGGTTAAGTACGCGAATCACCGGCTCAGTAAACATCCGAAAATTGTGCAAATTCTCAGAGCCAGTAGAAATAAAGCTGAAATTGAGATTGCCTTCATCATGATAGACAGCCCCCCCGCCCGACAACCGCCGCACCACAGACACCCCATTTTTCTCAACATAATCCCAATCCACCTCTTCCCACACATTCTGGTTACGTCCTAAAATCACCGACGGTTCGTTTACATAAAATAGCAAAATCGGCTCTTCTAGGCGCACATGCCGCAGTAAAAATTCTTCTAGCGCCAGATTCAGGCGGGGATCAGTGATGTTTTGATTATCAACATAGATCATGCGTGTCACTCTTCCGTCACAATTTCCACAAAGCTCAATTCGCCATTTTCCACAACAACAGATTGCCGATATTCAACCCCTTGAATTTTGACAAAAAGTTCATAATTACCAGGAACAAGGTCACCAAAGACAAAATTCTCCGCGTAGCCTGCATCTGGGTTAATGAGATGGGCTGGGTCGTCGAGATAAGTCCAGGTATTGATAAATTCGACCTCTTCGCCGCGGCCATCAATAAGGGTGACACGGGTACCCTGCCACGGCCGTTTTTCCCCAGTCACCAGCCGTCCCACAATCACACCCCGGTCAGCCTCGGGAGCCAACCACAGCAGCGGATTCTGGGTAGCAGCAAACGTGTTGCTGCCCACACGCACCTCAAAATGCAAATGGGGATGCGTAGCCACGCCGCCAAAGCCAATTTCCGCCACCCGGTCGCCAGCTTCCACCCGCTGTCCCCTCTCTACCGACACCGCCAACACATGCCCATACAATGTGTAAATGGGCTGATTCTGCCACAAGACATCATGCTCAATCACCACCAAATTGCCATACCAACCACAGCCCCAACCATACAACACCTCGGCATCCGAGCCAGCATAAACCACCGTGCCCCCCCCTGCCGCTAAAACATCCACACCTTGCGCAGCCAGAGAGTCAATGCCATTGTGCAGTAGATAACGGCCGTTACTGTCAGAGCCATACGGATAAGCAAGATTCAAGGCAAGCGGCTGCTCCTCAGGCAATGGCTTCACCAACCAAAAATGAGATTCAAGCCTGTCAGGATCAGGCGTTGGCCAAGGCTCAACAGCCAAATAATTGCTTCGATAATCCGGCTTCACAGGGCGTTCCGCCAGACAAGTGCGGTCAATAGGCGTTGGTGAAGGAACGGCCGTTGGCGAAGGCAGCACTGTAGGCACTGAAGTTGGCACGGCCGTCACAGTTGGCAGTCGGGTAGCCGTTGGCGGCACAGCCGTGTTCGTCGGGGGCACAGTCAGGGAAACGGCCGTTGCCAGCATAGTAGGCAAAGGCATAGCTGCTTCAAGCGCAACATCGCCATTTGAACCCGGCACACAACTCGCCAAAACAAAAACGCCAATTACAAAAAACATGGCACATCGCGCCAGGCCTGGCAAGCGCCCTACCCAGAACACAGCACACGCCTTAAGAACAGAAATTAAATAACATGACAAAGTCATTTCCTGCCCATTCCTTGAAACTGACAATAAAATCCCGCATTTTATGTCATCATCACGCCTTACCATCAAACCACAATACTTACCCATTCCCCAATTGTCCTCCGCCTCGAGAACCCCGTCAACTTGCTTGACAAAACAACCAAGATAAACTATGCTGTACACACCTATACGAAACAGGAGGCAGTAATGAGCAAACGTCAACAACCCCAATTGATTGAGGGCGAAGACACAGCACCCCTCGATAACAAACCATCCAGATTAAGCAGCGAGACTTCTTTGCAAGCCGCGTTAGGAGAATTTGAAAACTACATGCGTGACGAACATTTTGCTGAAAACACGCACAAAGCGTTTGCCAGTGATATCCGCTTACTGGGAAAATATTTAGGCATCGGCCAACCAATTGGTGAAATAGGTACCAAAAACCTCAACGATTTCCTCGACTGGCTCTTAAACGAACGGGGCGTGCCTTGCAGCCCCAAATCATACGCGCGGCGCGTGACCACACTCAAAGTATTTTTTGGTTGGCTGCATAAAACAGGAGTCATCAACAATGATCCATCAACGGCCGTTATCCAACGTAGCGCCAAAAGTCCCCTACCCAAGCTGCCCACAAGCGACGAACTCGACCGGGCCGAAACCGTCACCCAGGCCATGAAGGCAGGCGATGTCGGCAAAAAAGCAGACGCCCGACCCCATATGCTGCTCACCTTGCTCCTCAAAACCGGCATCAAAAAACGCGAAGCCATGAAAATTGTCCCCAACCACATCGACCGCTCACAAGCAGACAAGCCCATACTCTTCATTCGCTACACCGATCCACGTTCACGATACAAAGAGCGCAAAATAGAACTAGACCCTGAATGGCTTGAGGTATTCGACGAATACATGGCACAGTACAATCCCACCACCACAATCTTCACCTGCACGCCACGCAACCTGGAATACATCCTGCGCAACATCGGTGACGCCGCTGACATCGAACACGGGCTGCTCTCCTTCGAAAACTTGCGCTGGTGTGCCGCCATCCGCGACTACAAAGCCGGCGTCGAACAAGACGACATCCGCCAAAAGCTGGGATTATCTAAAGTCACCTGGCGCGACACCAAAAGCAAGCTAGAAAAACTGATTCAGCAAGAGCAAGAAGGTCTCGTGGAGGATTAACCAACGCCATATTACCGGTGGTGGATGCATATGTCCTCCACCGCCTGAACTATCATACCCCCCCCAATATGCATCACGCTTCAAGCAAACTCACTGATCCCCGGGCTTCGTCATGTCAAACTGCTTCACCACTGTATGCACATCCATACGCTCCGTTTCTGGCGTTTGGTAATACACAATCGCCGTCGCCTCATACATCTCAGTGGGATCAGCATCCCGCATATGCATCGTCAGCGAGAAGTTGGCCTCCAAAGTCTCAATCACATTCAGCCAGCCCGCTTTCTCTCCCCGGGCATTGACCACGCGCACTTCGATACACGGCCGTTCTATAAACGGTGTCAAATGAAAGCCAACCGCCACCCGGCGGCCATCCTCATACACATACAAACCCAACGCTTTCAGCCGCACATCCTCCCGCGACCGTGGCGCTTCCAACGGATCCTCAAAAAATTGAATGTCCATAAAACCCCTCTGGGTGGCACAATGGCCACCTTGCTGCTCAGCTACACTCCCCCATTCCAATCCCACATTTCCAGCCGCTCCAGCACCTGTACCAATGCGACCTGCCATTCGTGGGTTCCCATGTCACGGGACAACCACACGGCCGTTTTACTCACACGTACATCACGACCCAAATATTGCTGGAGATGGTATCGCTTCACATTGTTGACTTCCGGGATGCGGATACGGACTTGACCTGCCTCAGTGGTAACGGCCGTTATCCGAGCCTGACGAGCCAACACCTTAACGCGCAGTTGATACAACAAGTTGTGCACCGGATCAGGTATCGAACCAAAGCGATCCGCCAATTCAGCCGCCATCTCATCAATTTCAAGCAGCGAATCCAGCAGCGCCATCCGTCGGTACAAACGCAAACGCAAAGCCCCATCCGGCACATAATCAGTAGGCACATAAGCAGCCAACGGCAGATCAATCAACACAGCCTCTGGCAAATCAACCGCCAACGCCTCCCCCTTTTCCGCCGCCTTTAACCGCTTAACCGCATTCGTGAGCAGCCGCGTGTACAAATCAAAGCCCACCGCAGAAATATGCCCGCTTTGTTGCCCGCCAAGCAGATCACCAGCCCCGCGAATCTCCATGTCACGCATAGCGATCTGGTAACCAGCCCCAAGCTGCGTATTCTCCGCCAACGTTTCCAGACGTGCCTGAGCGTCACCCGTCAGCGTGCGCCAGGGAGCGTGGAAGAAATAGGCATAAGCCCGCCGGGTAGCCCGTCCAACCCGACCCCGTAGCTGATACAACTGGGAAAGCCCAAACTGCTCAGCGCGATCCACAATCAAAGTATTGGCATTGGGGAAGTCGATACCGCTTTCAATAATCGTCGTCGAGAGCAAAATATCAATGTGGCCTTTAGAGAAATCCATCATGATCTTCTCAAGTTGGCGCTCACTCATTTGCCCATGCCCAATGGCAATAATTGCCTCCGGCACCAACGCTTGCAGCCGACGATATATGATGTTGATGGTCTGCACGCGGTTGTGGACGAAGAAAATTTGGCCGCCACGATCCAGTTCCCGCAAAATAGCACTTTTAAGCCGGGTTTCATCAACCTCACCCACATAGGTTTGCACCGGCAGCCGTTCGGCTGGCGCCGTGTCAATGACACTGATGTCACGCACGCCAGCCAAGCTCATGTAGAGCGTGCGGGGAATTGGAGTAGCGGTCATCGTGAGTACGTCCACCTCAGTACGCCAGCTTTTCAACTTCTCCTTGTGCGCCACGCCAAAGCGCTGTTCCTCGTCGATGATAACCAAACCCAAATCCTTAAACGACACATCATCTGATACCAGCCGATGCGTGCCAATGATGATATCCACCTGACCCTGGCGCAAGCCTTGCACAATTTTTTCTTGCTGGCTTTGGGTGCGAAAGCGGGAAAGCATTTCCACTTTCACCGGAAATGGGTGCAAGCGGTCGCGGAAAGTGTAGTAATGCTGCTGCGCCAAAATCGTCGTAGGCACCAAAATCGCCACCTGCTTGCCATCAATAACGGCCTTAAAAGCAGACCGTAAAGCCACCTCTGTTTTGCCGTAACCCACATCGCCGCAAATAAGACGATCCATCGGTTTAGCCCGTTCCATATCATCTTTAACTTCGCTGATGACGCGCAGTTGGTCTTCCGTTTCCCGATAGGGGAAGCTGGCCTCCAGTTCCGTTTGCCATTCATTATCTGGCGCAAAAGCATGACCGGAAACTGTTTCTCGAGCAGCGTACAGCTCCAGCAGTTCACCTGCCAGGTCGTGGGCAGCCCGCTGTGCCTGGGTCTTGGCTCTGTTCCATGATTTTTCACCCAGGCGATTGAGCGCTGGCGGTCGTTCATCTGAGCCAACCCATTTGCTGAGACGATCTGCTTGATGAACGGGTACGTAAAGCACATCGCTGTTGGCATATTTGATGAGCAGATATTCCCGCTCCATGCCGCCAATGGTACGGCTGACCAAACCCTGGAATTTGCCGATACCATATTCCAAATGCACCACATAATTGCCCGCTTGAATGTCAGAAAAGTATGTTTCGGGAGCGGCCGCTTTCGGTTTGCGCCAGCGGCGGGGAGCAGGACGGTTCCAACCAAAGATTTCAGCATCGGTGAGCAGGCCAAGCAAGATTTTGTTGTTTTCCCGGTTTACGAGATTAAAGCCTTCGGCAACGGCTCCATGCACAAAAGAGAGGGTGCCATCTGCGGGCAAGCCGAGCAGCTCCTCAACATGTTGGATATTTTTGTCGATGTTGGGCAGCAGCACGGAATCTGCTTTCTTCCGCTGGTCTTCGCGCCATAATTCTGCCAGGCGAGCCGCCTGTAAGCTAACCACAACTGTACGCTCATTTTCAACACGAGTCTGCTTGAGATGGGTTAACAGCGGACGCATTTGGCCGCCATAGCGGGGGCCCGGTTCAAAGGAATCGGCCAAGGCGACCAATGGCATCTCGGTCTCTTCTCTACCTTCCCCCAAAATCAAGGGCTGCCACCAGTTTAAATCTGATTCAATTTCAGGCCAAATAAACAAGGGATTGGGATAATCAGGAGGCAGACTGGGTTGTTCTTCAGCTATTTGGTTGGCGTGTTGTCGTAATTCAGAAACGGCCGTTTCTAGTTCACGCCAATCATCAACTACCACCAGCGCATTGTCGGGCAGGTAACTGAGCAGGGTAGCGGGCTGGGCGTAAATCAGCGGCAGGTAAAATTCGATATTGGGAAAGGAACGGCCGTTTACCAAATCCTCAATATCATCTTGCCAGGAAGGTAAACTATCCTCAGAAGGTCTGGCATCTTCAGGCAGCACCGAACCGTAACGGGCAGCAGCCAGCGGCAAGGCTTCTCGGGCAGGGGGAATGACAATGCCCTGCTGCATCTCAGGTAGTATTTGCATAGAACGCTGGGTAGTGGGGTCAAAGAGGCGAACGGTGTCGATCTCATCGCCAAACAGTTCAATGCGAATGGGGAATGGCACTTGGGGCGGGAAGATGTCGATGATGCCCCCGCGCCGACTAAACTGCCCAGGTGCTTCCACCACGCTCACCGATTCGTAACCAATGTCGAACCAGTGATGGCTCGTTTTTTCTAAATCCAGTCTGCCACCCAAGCGCAAGACCCGTGTGGCGGTGATGAATTGGCGTTTGGGCAAAGTTTTCTGCAAAAAGGCGCGTGCCGAGGAGACGATGAGCAATGGTTTATCTGGCGCCGACATTTGTGGATGCTGCCCGGCCATCAAGCGGCACAAAACTCGCAAACGGCTTAAGCGGCTGGTCTCTCCCCACGGCCCCCGGTCATATGGCAGCGGCGTCGGTTCGGAGAAACAGTAGACGTTTTCATCTTCTGGCAGCCACGCTTCCAGCATCTGCATCCACCGAGACGCCGCATCAACGCGCCCTGTGAGCAGCAAAACAGGCACCTGTCGGGAACGAAATAGTTTTGCCAAGATGGGCGCACGGGCACCAGCTGGCAGCAGCAAGGGCGTAACGGCCGTTTCGGCAGAGCCAACGGCAGGCGTGTCACCATTTACTGCCGCAACCAATTCAGCATAGGCCGGCAGTTCATCAAAAACATTGAGTATTCCAGATAGATCCATAGGATTGACGATTTAAGATTGACTGTGTTCCGCTTACCGATTACAGATTGCTGATTACAAATAACGGATTACAGTTCACGAGTTACAAGTCACGCGCCCGCTTCACGTTATGCCGGGTCATGGCTAAATTTATGCCATCCTGTATAAAGGTTTCTACGGCGCGGCTGGCCTCCTCCAATAGTTCAGCGACGATGGGCTGCTCATCTTTGCCAAAATCTTGCAAAACGTAGGCGGCTGGGGGCATTTTCCCGGGCGGCCGTCCAATCCCCAGACGCAGGCGCGGGAACGCTTGCCCCAGATGGTTGACGATGGATTTCATGCCATTGTGACCACCGGTACCACCTTTTTCGCGCAGGCGTAAGGTACCCAACGGTAAATCTAATTCATCGTAAATCACGAGTATGCGCTCAGGCGGAATTTTGTAATATGTCGCCAAGGGGCCGATAGCATCACCGCTGCGATTCATGAAGGTTTGCGGCTTGGCCAGGATGACGCTGTGGTGGGCACAACGGCCGTTACCGATGATCGCTTTGTGCTGCACCTTACCCATCTTAATCTGACAGGAAGCTGCTAGACGATCAACCGCCATAAAACCAATGTTATGCCGGTTTCCCTGGTATTCACGCCCTGGATTCCCCAGACCGACGATGAGGAATTTGTCGCTGGCAGAATGGTTATCTTTATCGTCTGTGTGAAATAAGCGATCCCAAAGCTCTTGCATTTTCGTAACTAACTTGTTTATTGGACGCTGATGCCGTGGAACTTTGATTTTTCATGCTCGAGGTTCTCCGGTATTCGTGTCCCCAAAATTATTGTTGTTTTCTCGTCCAAAATAGGTGCCACAAACGGCGGCCAATGGCGCGAATGAGCAGGTAAAACGCCAACAAGCCAAACAAAAAGCCAACGAATCCAACGCCTAACCCAAAAGCGCGACCAAAACGCCCTGTGTCAACGGTGGCTAACTGCCCAAACAAACCGCCGCTTGATTCTTCGCTGCCACCAATGGCGGCCACAGGTGTCGCTGTCTCCGCTGGGCCTGGTAGTGGCGTTGAAGTGGGAAAAGGGGTCAGCGAGGGCAACGGTTCATTGGGTTGGAAAACGGCCGTGGCCGCTTGGGCTGTTGACGTGGGCAGCGCTTCAATCGTACCTGCACTGGTGGGGGTGGGAGTGGGCTCATCATTGACGATGAGCAGATCGCTGACAAAATATTCGTCATAGTTGTAATCGTTCTTCACCACACGCAGACGCAGTTGATAACGGCCGTCAGGAAAAACTGGGGCACCAATATCACGTCCCACTGTGGTATCCCAAACCGCCAATGAGCCATTCACCACCGGCTCGCTGCCTTCGGCAAAGACAATCCAGTCCGCAGCCGGGTCAGACACATGGCGAAAGGCCAACTCGTAACGCAAGTAGTCAGGGTGTGAGGCAGTGCCGACCACACTCACAATGCCACTAATTTCACTTCCTGAAGCTGGCTCTGAGATGCCATTGTCTGATTGTGCCTGAACGGGAACAACGGCCGTTTTCAGACCCAACATTATAAACGTTAATAGTACCAAAGCAATCCGCGCCATCACTGGCAGACCTCATCTCTTTCGTTTAAGATACGCATCATTGACCATGTATATTTTTCAAGGTAAAACAAACAAGTGAATCTAACACAAACCCCCACGTCTGGCGAATGCAGGGTAGAAAAATTTATTGAAATCTAACCTCTTGGCAATCGAGAGATAAGGAAAACAGGTTATGACCAATCATCAAGCAAAAGTTTGGCTAGTTTTTATCAGTCTGGGACTTGCCGCGCTGTTATTCACCGCTTGCAGCACAGAAACGTCAACGAATAACGCAACAGCAGAATCCGCTCCCCCCACTGCGGAAACCCTGACAGAGAATAGGGCGGCAGATACGATTGAACAGGGGGAAGTTCTCAGCGATGTCAGTGATATTTTTGAGGAAGCAGCTGAAAGCAGCCAGCCTAACCATGACAATGAAGAAATTGCCTTAGTAAACACAGCATATGATGGCAATGTGCCCGTGGGCTTTACCGAAACGGGTAATCCATATCGGGGCAATCCCAATGCACCAGTAGTCATTGAGGAGTTTTCCGACTTTCAATGACCGTTTTGCGGCCGGTTTGCGGAGCAAACCCTTACGGAGTTAGACAAAAACCAAATCATAAATGGCGACGTTTTATACATTTACTACGACTATCCCCTAAACAGCCATCCTCAAGCGATGGTTTCAGCCAATGCGGCTCGCTGCGCTGGGGAACAGGCAGCCCCCGCCTATTGGGATATGCACGACATCCTGTTTAACCGTCCCCGGGAATGGAGCAACAACAATGCCACTCGTGAGTTTATTCGGTATGCTGAAGAGATAGGCCTTGATGTTGATGACTTTACGACTTGTGTCGAAGAAGAGCGGTATTTCGAGCAGATACAATCCAATTTTGAGTATGGCATGAGCAAAGGTGTTTCTAGCACGCCTTACTTTTTTGTCAACGAGCAGCCTCTTGTGGGGGCACAGCCCACAAATGTGTTCAACGAGGCGATTGCCACTGTTTTGGCAGGGGGGAAACTGGCCAATGCGGTTCCTGATGCGCCCCCACCACAACCAACTCCAATTACCATTGCTGATGAAGGGGCAGCCGCCGTGTTAGGCAGTAACGATGCCCCTTACACCATTGTTGAATTTACCAATTATGGTTGCGAACGGTGTGCAGAACAAGCGATTAACACCTTGCCCACAGTTCAAGATTATCTGATCTCACCCGGCCAAATTCGTTATGTGATTAAGGATTTACCGGGGGAATCTCCAGAATCGCAAATTGCGGCTGTAGCTGCGCGCTGCGCGGGTGAGCAGGATGCAGATGCCTATTGGCAAATGCATAAGTCTCTGTTCAGAACGCAAGCAGATTGGCTAGAAAGTAATGATGCTGAATCTATGTTTATGGATTTAGCTGATGAACTGGCTTTAGATGCGGTGGCCTTTGCTGATTGTGTGGGCAGTGGTCAATTCGACGCGGAGTTACAAGCCAATGTCATGGAAGCAAATGAGTTAGACATTCCAGGCTATCCCCATTTCGTCATTGAGGGGCAATCGTTGAGCGGCGTCAAACCTAATGCGTTGGCTATTGTGCTTAAATTGCCCATGGATGTTCCTAGGGACACTGGCGCTTTTGCTATGGGTGATCCTGATGCTCCGATCACAATCATTGAGTATACGGATTATCAATGTCCCTTCTGCACCAGACATTTTGTGGAAACTTTGCCATTGCTCAAGGAGAATTTTATTGATACGGGCAAGGTGTATTATGTGGTTAAGGATTTTCCCTTGACCAACATCCATCCTCAGGCAACGAAGGCTGGTGAAGCGGCACGTTGTGCGGGTGAGCAAGATGCTTACATGCCCATGCATGATGCGATATTTGCAGGGCAAGCAGCCTGGAGTGGGAATCCCGATGCAGCGAATCTGTTTATCGGTTATGCCGCTGATTTAGGATTGGATAAGGAGGCCTTCTCTGAATGTCTGAATAGTGGTCGCCTGGAAACGGCCGTTCTCGATAACATGAATGAGGGCGCGAGCTTTGGCGTCACTGGCACTCCCGCTTTCTTCATCAACGGCATTCTGGTTTCTGGGGCGCTGCCTTATGACTCTTTTGAGCAAGGGCTCAACAATATGCTGGCGGAACTGGAATAATATTTAAGCGCAGAGGGTGCAGCTGGCGCAGTTTTTTCTCTGCCTCTCTGCATCTTTGCTTGGGGCACAGGTGATGACAGCAAAAGGAAGGAAACGCGCCCCGCGCAATCGCACGTTGACGTTGTCGGCGGCGGCGCAAGTGGAGCTGAGTAAGCGGCTTTTGCAGGTGGATGATTCAATCTCGGGGGATGAGGTGGTCAACCACACTATCCAGCAGGATTTATTCGACGTGCTGGCATGGCTGCCTAGTAAGGCGGCGGATCTGCTTTTTGCTGATCCGCCGTATAACCTGACAAAATCGTTTAACGGCCGTTCCTTTACCGCCACCACCCTCTCTGAGTACGAAACCTGGCTGGAAAGCTGGCTTATTCCCTGCAAACGCATTCTTAAACCAACTGCTTCGCTTTATATTTGTGGCGACTGGCGTTCGGCAGCTGCCATTCAGCGCGTGCTGGAAAGCCACTTTATCGTGCGCAATCGCATCACCTGGGAGCGGGAAAAAGGGCGCGGCGCTAAGAGCAATTGGAAAAACGCCTCAGAGGATATTTGGTTTGCCACGATGTCTAGCGCATACACGTTCAATGTCGATGCCGTCAAACTAAAACGGCAAGTGATAGCACCATATACCAACGAGGAAGGACAGCCAAAAGATTGGGATCAAGAAGAGAACGGCCGTTTTCGCCTTACCTATCCCTCCAATCTATGGACCGACCTCACCGTGCCATTTTGGTCCATGCCTGAAAACACAGATCATCCCACACAAAAACCAGAGAAATTGCTGGCAAAAATCATTCTCGCCAGCAGCAATGAAGGGGACGTGGTATTTGACCCGTTCCTCGGTTCCGGCACCACCTCAGTAGTAGCCAAGAAGTTGGGACGGCAGTACATTGGGGTAGAGATTGATGAGCAGTATGCTTGTCTCGCTGAAAAGCGGCTGATTCTAGCCGAAGCAGATAGTTCAATTCAAGGGTATTCTGATGGCTTTTTCTGGGAACGAAATACGCTTGCTGCTCAGAAAAAACAAACCGGGAAAGGGTAGATTAAATCACATATCACGCCATAAATTGCCAGATTCAATACACTGACAAGGGTATAGGGAGGGAGACAAATACAAGGAAAATGGAAGTAGCATCAGTTATCCAATACCTGTAAAATACAGATGTAGAGCATACGTTTGGATAATCCTATATCTGGTAAAAGTGAAATTATTCTCTACCAAAGTGCAGAGAATAAGCCCAAAATACAGGTCATTCTGCAAAATCAATGGTATGGCGAACTCAAGCAAAGCTGATAACATGAATGTTTCAATTCATTACGCCGAGGCTAATTGCAGACTTGGTTGTATCTTCGCATAAGAGTTGATTGCTGAACTGCTATCTAACATGAATCGAGAATCAAGAGACCAATCCTTATACAACACGATTGCAAAAAAATATATGCAAAAAGATATTGTGCAATCGTCAGCATTGGCACGTAAAAGTCAATTGTTAGCGGCCATGCAGCCTGTATTGGCAAAGCGGGAAAATGTTGGCACCATCGTGGATGTTGGATGTGGAATTGGTGCGCCGGGGCTCTTCTTAAACGGCCGTTACACCCATTACATCGGTCTTGACCAATCAGTAGAAATGATTGCAGCAGGCAAACAGTTTAACCAAACAGTACCAAACGTCACCCTCATTATAAATAACGTCAAAGAATCATCTGTGCCAGATAACAGTGCGGATCTGATTTTGGTTATTGGCGCATTACATCACATGACAGGCCTGGATGACGTGATGCAAAGCATGATGCGGATGGCAAAGCCCGGTGCCGATTTTGTGGTTATCGAGCCTCAAAATGGCAACCCACTCATTCAATTGATGCGTTGGGTACGCGCAAAAATCGATGCAGGCTACTCAGAAGAGCAAATCTTCTTCTCAGAACAAGAGCTTGTTGAGCTATTTCAACGACATGGCTTACAAAACATTGATATTGCTTACCACGGGTTTCTCGCCACGCCGTTTGCACAAGTTATTATCAACCCGCAGTTTATTTCAGTACCCCTTAGTCGATTTGCAATCTGGGTTGATCATTGGCTCAACCATCAGTTGCGCGGCCCATTACGCAAGCTTAGTTTCAATATTGTACTCACAGGAACCTGCAAAAAATAAACTAGAACTGATGCTAAAAAAACGTGATTTTTTCATTTTAATTCTCCTTTTTTTACTGTTGTCTGGACTAGAAACTTTTGTCACGTATCACGCACTGACACGTCAGGCACCAGGGGCAAATGATTATTATTCGCGCTGGTATGGCGCACGGGCACTGTTAGTTGAAGGGCGAAATCCATATGGGCTGGATGTCACCGAAGAGATTCAACCAGTCATAGAAATTGATCCCAGCGAAGTTGGACGTGGCGGATTTAACTATCCATTGCACGTTGTGTTTATTTTTTGGCCGCTTGTTTATCTGTCATATCCGCTGGCGCAAGCAATTTGGATGGTGACGCTGCAATGGTTTGCCCTCGGCATAGTAATTGCGTTTTTTGGCTGGCAAAAGTGGAAACCAACGATAGCTGAGCTTGTGGCGGTGGGGCTGGCAACGCTTACCTTTTATATTGTGGTACGCTCCATTTTTCTAGGACAGTTTACGCTGCCAGTTGCGTTTTTTCTAGTAGCATGTTTATGGGCATTGGGCAGCAAGCGAGATGTGATGGCAGGTATATTGCTGGCGGCAACATCTATTAAGCCGCAGATGGTGCTGTTTACAGGAATTTGGCTTGTGATCTGGGCGGTTGGGCAACGGCGATGGCGTTTTTTAATCGGGTTGTTTGGTAGTGGATTTGCCATGTTGGCGGGATCAATGGCACTTTTTCCGGCATGGCCACTGGCGTTTTATGAAGACATCGGGCGATATGCCCGCTTTGCTGGCGGGCGTAACCCGTTGGCGCTGTTGCTGCAGATGATCTGGCCAGGATATCCGCAGGGGGTGTTTACGGCCGTTTCCACACTTATCATACTCGCCATGCTCTGGGCATGGTGGCAAAGCTGGCGTACAAAAGATGACACCCCTGATCATGGTTTGTTTTGGGCCATCATCGTGAGCACCTTGGTTACCTTTCAAACCGGCACAACCAATCAAACCTTGCTGCTAATCCCCTGGTTTGCATGGCTAACTATGGCTGCTCAACAACGAGGCAAGCTCCCCGTTTTTGCACTATTTGCCATTTGTTCTATAGCATTGTGGGCATTGTTCCTAACCACCATTTCGGGAAACGAGGAAAATCCAGTTTTGTTTTTGCCGCTGCCGTTGTTGTCTGTTACCATGCTTTTATGGCAGACGTGGGGTGGAAGGCCAACGGCCGTTAACCCAACATCATGAACAAATGGGTGCGCCATTTACTACAACTCGTTAGCGTCCTCTTATTTATTGCCATATTGTGGTGGGCAGAACCAAAAACATGGCAACAACTGCGGCAAGGCAACCCGACAGACCTTCTCTGTTTTTTTGGTATTTATGCAATTGCTGGTATCGTGTCAGCCTCCAGGCTGCGGCTTATCACACACGCCATCACCGGCAAAACATGGGCATCATGGCGGCAATATTTTCATTTGAATTGGACAGCGCGCGCCTTGGGTTTAGTTTTGCCTCGTAGCGTCAGCGGTGTAGGCGGCAAAACTGTTGGTTTGCGCACCTTTGGCATTTCTGTAAAAACATCCATCTGGATTGTACTTGTTGACAATTTATTTGATCTCCTGCTGTTAACAAGCGTTACATTGCCCAGCATCCTGTTTTTTCAGGGCAGCCTGAGCGAGCAGTGGCTGTTTGCTGGCATGTTGCTCATGCTGTTTTTGTTTGCTGTTGCGGTGTGGTGGGGTACAAAAGCAGATCACTTGCAACTGTTGTTGCAACGCATTCCATTTTTCAAGAAACGGCTGCCCGACCTGCATTCTGGGCGGCTTTTGCCAACTGGGCCTCAGGCGTTACAAGCAGCAGGATTTTCATTGCTGCTAAATGGGGTGTTGGCGGTCAGCTTTTATGTGATGGGACATGCCGTTGGGTTGTCGCTACCGCTGCCGCTGATAGTGGCGGCTT
>PDQY01000107.1 GCA_002746795.1 Chloroflexota bacterium
ATAAAAAAACTACTAGCAAGCTAACCCACAAGGACTTTTTTGTTCTTATAAATATCTGCATATTGACCTTCCCCTATGGACTCTTGACTGTGATGGGCATATTGTCAACTATTTCTGCATCTTTAGCACTGCTCCTGCTTATTTACTTCAACAGGCAAAATAGTGGTACTATTGGCGGCCCTATCTGGATGTTATTGTTTGGCCTAACGATTGGTATCATCTTTTTTCTACTCCCTTCGTTATATGTCTTATGGATGTCCTTTAAGCATCGTACACAATGACACGAAAATCAGTTCGTTTTTATATCGTCCTACTTACAATGATTGACTGCCTTTTCATTTTCTATTGGCTGCTACCCATCTCAGGCAAACTGGCCTATATTCCTGATTCATTGCCCCAAACAAACACATGGCCTCAAATCAGCGTTGTTGACAATGGCGAAAATATGCTTGAAATCACCGTGCAAGCCATAACCTCGCGCTGATATCTTTTCTTGCTCCACCTCTCCCCTTGCGTTACACTCCGGGCATGCGCTTAGTTGTCCGAATTCTCCTGGTTTTGCTTATCCTGATTATCCTGGTTGGTGCCGCCTTCTTTCTTTTCCGGCGACCCGCTGACGCTGCATTTGGATCAGCTGTAGCCCTCTGCCCTGGTCCAGATTTATATGGCTACACTTGCACAGGCGGTGATGGTTTTGCGGCCATCGATGCCACCAACGACACCGGTCTCTACGCTGATGATGGCATTGTTTCGCTAGACCTCCCCTTTGTCTTCACCTATTACGGCACGGAGTATACGGAACTGCAAGCCAGCAGCAACGGCAACATCCAGTTCGGCAATAACAACGCCTGGTTTGACAATCTTTGCCTGGTCGATGGCCCTGCGCCCAACATGGGAGATATGATTGCACCTTACTGGGATGATTTCGATTTAACGTTCACTGGCTTTTTGGAAACGGAGATTGTGGGAGAAGAACCCAATCGCATTTTTGTGGTGGAATGGGATAGTGTATCCCTTTACGAAGGGGATGCGGAGGACGTGGTCACTTTCTCTGTGCAGTTGTTTGAAGGCAGTAATAACATTTTGTTTATGTATGAAGATGTAGGCATGGTGAATGATGGCAACGGCCGTTCTGCCACCATTGGTATGCAAAGTGAAGCACAAGGCACAGCACTGCAATACAGCTGCAACCAGGCTTCCGTCAGCGACCACGACCGCCTGCACATCCCCCATCCAGAAAACGCCAACGCTGACTTAGGCCGCGAAAATGTGCTTTACCGTCCGCAAGAGATGACCAACATGAATGCCAAAGGGGATATTGCTGACCTCATCACCATGCTCGAGCGGCACGGCCCCCCCATCATGGAAGCGATGCAGCGACAGTGGCTAAACCAGCAGCCACAACGCATGAGTGAATGGATCTGGCTGGAGGATGACAACGGCCGTTCCCATCTCATTCTCCTCTGGCGCGGCACCCAAGAGCGCCCAGACCTATCGCAGCTTATCCTGCTCTCCCCTGACAATTCTGGCGGGATGGCACTTCAGTTTAGCCACCATTTTGCCTCCCGGGCACACCCATTCGCCCAAATCGAACTCATTGACGCCGCCGACGTAACAGCCGATGGCCTGGTAGATGTGCTGCTGAAAGATGCCAGCAACGGCCGTGCCTACCTCTTCACCACGCATGACAACGCCCCCACCCTACACACCTTGCCCCAAACCTGCACCGGGCACGCCATCATCCAAGACGGCAATATCATCCGCAGCGGCTGCACCACCACCAATCGCCTCACCACCACCTGGGATGGCACACAATTCATGCCGCAAAACAATTGACCCAGGCCGCATGACCCATAGCCAATGTCATCGTTTACCACCCGCCATTGATCCCTAAATCCCGCCTTCTTCCTTCAATTTTCTCCCTGTAAAAAATTAAACTTGTCAACTAGGCAAAAAATCGCTACTATGTCCGCCGAAAATCAAGGGCAAAAAAACCAACTTCAACGCAGGGAGAGAGACATGTTTGAAGTAAATGGCATATACGAAAATCGTAAAGGGAAATATACCATTTTAGAAATCAATGACCCTAAAATGCGCGTGCGCTACGAAGATGGCACTGAGGCCAACCTGAAAATAGAACTCCAGGCACGCATTTGGGAGAATATTGCAGTTGAACTCGAAGCGAAAGAGGCGAAGAAAAGCACCCGTAAAACCGCTGTGGGTTCCCACACCCAACATTTCATTCAATGCATCAGCCTGCCCGACGTAGAAGAACTCACTTTCCCTGGATGGCCAGAAAAAGTCATCATTGCCCGAAGAAAAGAAGATGTTAAGACGGTCAAAAAAGGTGATCGGGTCATCATCTATCTTATCGAATTGCAGCTTTTTTACGCTGTTGTGACCATTACCAATGATGGTGTCAAGCAAAAGACAAAAGATTATTTTTATAATATTGAAGAAGAAGACGCGCTGTTCTTCTCATTTGACATTGATGCCGAAGCCCAATCCCCAGAAACGGCCGTTTCCATTGACAGTGTCGAATTAGAGAGCTATCCTACCCTTTCCAAAATGCGTTTAGAAGCAGATGCCTACCTCAAAATGAGCGAAGACGATTTTGAACTATTGGCCGAACTATTAACCGAAGTCGCCGAAGACGACGAAGACGAAACCATCGACTCTGATGACGATGATTACGAAGAGGACATTGAAGATTAAATGAGCGAATATATTCTAGTCTGTGTTGCCTGGCCTTACGCCAATGCTGACATCCACCAGGGTAACGTCACCGGCTCCTATTTGCCAGCCGACATCTACGCCCGTTTCCACCGCCTCAAAGGCAACCAGGTACTCATGGTCTCCGGTTCAGACAGTCATGGCACCCCCGTCACCGTCAAAGCAGAAGAACTGGGACAAAGCGTCGAAGAAACCTTTGGCTACTACCATGAACGATTCATCCAACTGTTCCAAAAACTAGGTCTTGCCTACGATCTGTTTACCCATACCGACACCGAAAACCATTTCCAAGTCTCCCAGGATATTTTCAAATCCTTGCTGGAAAACAAATACCTCTACCGCAAAGTGACCAAGCAGATGTACTCACCAGCTGCTGGCAAATTCTTGCCCGACCGCTACGTAGAAGGCACCTGCCCCCAATGTGGGTACCACCGCGCCCGGGGCGACCAATGCGATAACTGCAATACCCTCTTTGAAAGCGCTGCCGAACTCATCGACCCACACAGCAAAACCGACGACAGCGCCTTAGAACTGCGCGACACAGAACATTTCTTCATTGACCTGCCTGCTATCGCTGAAGATGGCATGAAAGCATGGCTTGATGATAGTGCTAGAGATTTCTGGCGGCCACAAGTGATCAACTTCGCCCGCAACTTTGTGGACCAAGGATTGATCGGCCGCGCTGTCACTCGTGACATGGATTGGGGCATTCCCGTTCCGGTAACAGGATTCGAGACCAAGGTGCTTTACGTCTGGTTTGAGGCAGTGATTGGCTACCTCTCAGCTACCATCGAATGGGCAAAAAATAACGGCACCCCTGATGCCTGGAAAAATTGGTGGCAGAATCCTGAGGCGCGGGCTTCTTATTTTATCGGCAAGGACAATATCCCCTTCCACTCGATTTTCTGGCCAGCGCAGCTGTACGGTGCCCGGGGGCTCTACTCTGAAGACCCCAATCAACAGCTCAATTTGCCTTATGATGTGCCAGCCAATGAGTTCATGAACATGGAAGGTCGCAAAATCAGCGGCAGCATGAACTGGGGCGTGTGGATGCTGGACGCACTTGAACGCCATGATCCTGATCCACTACGGTATTACTTAACGGCCGTTATGCCTGAAACCCGTGATAGCGATTGGAGCTGGGCAGGCTATGTCGAGCGCAACAACACAGAGTTAGTTGGTAACTGGGGCAACCTCGTCAACCGCGTACTGAACATGACCAAACGCTACTTCAAAGGCAAACTACCTGATCCAGGCGAACTAACTGCCAAAGACAAAGAACTACTAGCCGCCATCGACGCTGGCTTCAATTCAGCAGGCACCCTCTACGACAGTTGCAAATTCCGCGCCGTTGTGCAAGAAAACCTGCGCCTCTCCTCGCTGGTTAACCAATACCTGGAAGACACCAGCCCCTGGTCAACCGCCAAAACCGACATAACCGCCACCGCTCGCTCCCTATACACCGCCATCCAAGCCATCAGTGGCCTCAAAAACCTGTGGGCACCCATTTTGCCCCACACCAGCCAGCGTCTGCACGAGATGCTGGGTGAAGAAGGGCAACTGTTTGGTGAACAACGCATCGAGACCTACCAGGAAGCCACAAAATCCCACATTGGCCTCACCTACAACGGCGCTCAGGCTATCGGCACCTGGTCACGCAACGAGATTCCTGTTGGGCGGGAGCTGCCCAAACCCAAGCCCCTGTTCAAAAAACTCGATGACTCGGTCGCGGCTGATGAACTCAGCCGTCTGGGCGCCCCCAGCTAACCATACATTTTGCCCACTCACGGCCATCAGGTCGGAAATCACCAGACCAAAGCTTAGTGACCGTCTAAAAACTACTCCCCGTTCTTCAGGGGAAAAGGTCACTTGAAGCGCATCCATCAATTCCATCACCTATTTATAGATGCGCACTCAAGGGCTGACGATGAAATAAAATATGGAATTGCATCGTCAGGTGCAAGGAACGGTAAGGAAACAACCTCGCCATATGATTCAATTTCCGTTCCTTAGCTCAACCTGGAGTTAACCAAACTGGAGATAGCACAAGAGAATAAGCAGGTAGACAATTAGATACGAGAAGATGGCAGGCAAAAAAAGAGCATGGTCAGTGCCGTATCAGGCACAATTACGTTTGTTTTTAATCCCCTACTTAGTCGGTTCACTGCTTCTCGTGATCATTCCAGCCATTGCCACTGTCTTAATTGCGTTTACAGATTACAAAGCGGTGGCACTGCCCAAATTTGTCGGTTTAGCAAATTTTAAAGAGTTACTCGAATCTGGGCTTGTTCGCATTTCCCTGCGTAATTCAACCATCTTCGTCATACTGGCCGTGCCGCTGCGCATTTTAGGCGCATTGTTACTGGCACTGCTGCTGCAACGAAAAGGGCGTCTGTTCACTTTTTCTCGCGCATCCGTTTATGTGCCCACCATTATTCCTGAAGCAGCTTACGCCTTGCTCTGGCTGTGGATTTTCAATCCAGTTTATGGCCCGCTGAACATAGCATTGCGAGCCGTTGGCTTACCAGCACCAGCCTGGCTAACAGAACCAGGTACCGCACAATTGGCCATTATCATCTTATCTTTATTCCAAATCGGGGAGGGATTTGTGGTGCTTTTAGCGGGATTGCAAAGCATTCCCCGTTCTTTCTTTGAGTCGGCTGTGGTGGATGGCGCTAATGGGTGGCAATGTTTTTGGCGCATTACGTTGCCCCTGCTGGCGCCCTGGCTTATGCTGCTCACATTTCGAGATTTATTGGTCAGTTTGCAAAATACCTTTGCTCCTTCATTTATCATCACCTATGGAGGACCTTATTACGCCACAACCTACGTCCCGCTGCTAATCTATGAACTGGCTTTTGATTATTTTGAATTAGGCCTGGCTGCGGCGTTGCTATTGCTCACCTACATGTTGCTCGGGTTGATCGTGTTAGGCCTTGTTAATCTGATCGGGCTTGGAGGCAGCACAGATGAAGCGTAACAACCCGGTAAACTGGCTGCATGCTGCCGCAGCCGTTGCCGTTGCCTTCCTGTT
>PDQY01000108.1 GCA_002746795.1 Chloroflexota bacterium
CATGGCAAGGCTATAATTCCCTCCTCGTTGGGTCATTAGCTCAGCTGGTAGAGCAGTGGACTTTTAATCCATTGGTCGGGGGTTCGAATCCCTCATGACCCACTAGAAAGGATGATGGCAGAAGGATGAAGGCAGCAAACCTTCACTCTTCTGTCTTTTTGTTTAATAAACCAGATCACAATTCTTATGAAACGAAACATTTATTTAGAAGACATTCCCCTATCCGAAGCCCAAAAGATTTTACAAGAGGCTTTGGAAAAAATTGGTTGTTGGCAAGCCTTGCCCCTGGAAACAATATCAATTGCGCAGGCAAACGGCCGTTTTACGGGAAAGGCTATCTGGGCCAAAGTTTCTGCCCCCCACTATCACGCCAGTGCCATGGATGGGTATGCCCTCCGAGCAAAAGATAGTGAGGGAGCCACTGAAACCAAGCCAATCCGCTTTTCCCTGGTTGACTCACCTGAAGAGGTGGAACGAGTTAACAGACCGGCGCAACCTATCAACACAGGACACCCGATGCCATCATGGGCCAATGCTGTGGTGATGATCGAGCATACACAACCGTGGCAAGCGGGGAACAAAAGAGGTATTGAGATTCGAGCGGCTTTGCCACCCTGGAACCATGTTCGTGCATTAGGCGAAGATATGGTTGCCACTGAATTGGTGTTGCCAGCGAACCATCAGATCCGGCCGGTAGATTTAGGTGCTTTGGCAGGCTCTGGTCATGCGCAGGTACCCGTTTACCGTCGGGCAAAGGTGGCCATTATCCCCACCGGTTCAGAACTTGTGTCGGTGGAAACGGCCGTTTCCGATGGCATATCTCCCGGTCAGATCATTGAGTACAACAGCATGGTTTTAGCCGCCCAAGTAACCAACTGGGGGGCAGTGCCCACCCGTTGGCCAGTTATCAAAGACGAGATCGAAGCTATCAAAACGGCCGTTCAAGAGGCCGCTAAAGCACATGACCTGATTTTACTGAACGCTGGTTCTTCTGCTGGCAGTGAAGATTACACAGCGCACGTAGTTGACGCCTTAGGCACGCTGCTCGTTCACGGCGTTGCGGTGCGCCCGGGGCACCCAGTTGTGTTAGGTATGATTGAGCCACAGGGCGCAGCTGACAAGACGACACCCGTGCCCATCATTGGCGTACCAGGATACCCCGTCAGCGCCGCTCTCACCGCTGAGATATTCGTCGAACCGATCCTCGCTAAATGGCAAGGTCGGGCGCCTGATGAACCAGAAACGATAACGGCCGTTGTCACGAAAAAACTCAACTCCCACACAGGGGATGATGATTTCGTTCGCGTCACAGTAGGCCAGGTTAACGAGCAGACAACCGCCACCCCTATCAGTCGAGGAGCGGGCGTGATCACCTCATTAGTGCGTGCCGACGGCATTGTGCGCATCCCACGCTTCAGCGAAGGCGTAGAGGCAGGCGAAACAGTCACCGTTCATCTCTACCGATCTCGGCGGGAAATTGAAAACAGCATCGTTGCCATTGGCAGCCACGATCTTACCCTCGACCTGCTAGCTCAATTCCTGGCTGAATATAACAATGGACAGCGTCTTTCATCAGCCAATGTAGGCAGTTTGGGCGGTTTAGTTGCCCTACGCCGAGGAGAAGCTCATTTTGGCGGTTCTCACCTGCTCGATCCCGCCACAGGCACCTATAATGAAAGCTACATTCGCCGATATTTACCTCACCAAGACATAGTCTTAGTGACGCTTGTAGGCAGAGAACAAGGTTGGATCGTGCCGCTAGGCAATCCACTAAATTTCCAAAACTGGCGTGATGCTGCCCGACCTGATGTCCAGATAATCAACCGGCAGCGAGGCGCGGGAACCCGCGTTTTGCTGGATTATGAGTTAGAAAAACATGACATTTCAGCCACCCAAGTGCGCGGTTATGAACGAGAAGAGTATACCCACCTGGCCGTAGCTGCGGCTGTTTCATCTGGCATCGCCAATGCAGGCATCGGCATTCGAGCCGCTGCCCGAGCCTTAAATCTCGATTTCATTCCCCTGACCCATGAGCGGTATGATCTCGTCATGACGAAAGCAGTTTATGAAAGCGAACTAATGCAGCCTTTACTCGCTTTATTGCATGACAACACATTTAAAACGGCCGTTTCCCATCTGCCCGGTTATGATATTACCCCCATGGGAAACATCCAGCTGCTTGAAAATCGTTAGCCACAAATCACGTTATTCATTTTACCTGGTAAATTTATGTGATTGCATCCATAAAATACATCAGAGAAGGAAAAAAGATTTCTCATGACAATCAGTTTTGTAGCAGACCTGCACAACCACACCACAGCTTCTGATGGTGAATACACACCAACAGAACTTATCCAAAAAGCAAAACAATTAACCCTGTCCGCTATCGGGGTGACAGACCATGACACCCTACAAGGACTTGATGAAGCATTGATGGCAGGTAAAGAAAATAACATCCAGGTCATACCCGGCGTTGAAGTTTCTCTGCGTTTCCGCAGGCCAAACTTCGTGGGAACCCTGCATTACCTGCTCTATATACCATTGACGCTCATCAACGATACCGCATTTCGCAGCATGGCAAGCTGCATCTTCAACCAAGGACGTGGCTCTGGATTGATACAAGCCCGAGTCATAGCTATCAACGAAGCGTTTGGCCCGCAGGGCAAGACACCTTTGCTTAAAAAAGCGTTAACAACCACCGAAATAGAATCCCTGGCGCCCAATGTTACCCGGCGGCATTTTGCCCTCGCCTTAAAAGAAAATCACGGATTAAGCAAAGAGGAAATCAATTTGCTCATCGGCAATGACAGTCAAGCCTACGTCCCATCCGGCATCGAGCCATCTCAGCTAACTCCTTTGCTCCACCAATACCCCCAGTTGGTGCGTGTTTTTGCCCATCCAGCCGCCGGATCATTTCCCGGAGAAAGCCACTACAGCGAAGTCTTACCCCCTGTTGAAATTGTTGAGTCACTCATGCCAGAATTTTTAGATGACACCATTTTGGGGTTAGATGGCCTGGAAGTTTTTTACCCTGGTCACACGCCAGAACACCAAGAGTTAATGGCAGCGTGGGCAAAAAAATACAACTTGATCATGATGGGTGGCTCAGATTGCCATGATCGGGTAGAACGGCCGTTAGGCGTCTCCGGTCTATCACAAAAAGATTTTGACATTTTCCTGGATCATCTCAACAATTAAGGAACTTGCAAAAAACAAGCCGATAGTCTAAAGTGCTGCACAGGGATGGGCATGTCATAATTAAGAGCATGAAAACGGGAACCACAACACCTTAAAGTGCAGCGGTTAGCCCCGCCAGGTGAAAAACATGGCGTAAGAAACAGAAAAAATGAGGGAAACCTATGGTCACACAAAAGAAAAAAACAAAATATGATGAACTTTGCCAGGCATATCGCACCTCACGCAAAAATCTCCTTATTTATCAAGATGAATGCCAGGTCTTCGCCCGCGATATTGTCAATGGCATGATAGAATATTTTGAATGGCCCACCTCACAAGAAATTACATACATCCCTTTAGGTGAAGGCATCGATCCCAGCAACCGCTTCTACGCCATTTCTGCGGCTATGCAAATGGACGACGATTCATTTTGGCATTTCGGGCTAGAACTTTCTGTAGAAGAACCGGGTGGATCCTACCCGTTACCCTTTTTATTGAGTTTCTTTATCAAAAAAATTGGGAACGTCTTTGTCGTCAAACTAGGACCCAAAGGGAAAGAGTTCAAAATTCCAGAAAACAGGCGTAGAGACCTGGAACCGCTTTATGACATTGTCTTCAAACACATTACACACTTCTTTAACTACAAATACCAAGATGCCATCACCAAGGGCCTCAATGATCCCGACTTCATCATGTTGTCACCCACAACAAGCACAACAAACTAGTCATGCCCGTGCCCATCAGCAGTTTGAGCAACAAACAGATAAAGCAAGTCGTAAAACTCAACACTCGCCGCGCCCGCAGCAAACATAAACTCACGCTAGTGGAGGGCATACGTGAAATAAGCCAGGCATTGGAAAACGGGGTTCAACCATGCCAGATATACTACTGCCCACACTTAATCCAAAACCCGAAAGCCAAAGCACTGCTGACACAATTCCTGAACAACGAAGCAAACGCTTCCTATTCCCTGTATGAAGTAACCCCTCAAATTTTTCAAAAGATTGCCTATCGAGGTGAAAGTGGCGGGCTTCTACTCGTGATTCCCTATTCCAGTTTGCAATTAGAAGAGCTGATATTGGGCAATCCACCATTTATCGTTATCATTGAAAACGTAGAAAAGCCGGGTAACCTTGGCGGCATATTGCGAACGGCAGATGCGGCTGGTGCGGATTGTGTCATCGTCTGTTTTGAGGAAAAACAGCCTAACATTGATATTTACAACCCCAATGTGATTAGAGCCAGTTTGGGTGCCTTGTTTTCAGTGCCAACAGTCGCAGTAGAAAACGGCCGTTTGCTCAAATGGCTCTCACAAAACAAAATACAGATCATAACCACCACGCCAACAGCCCCACACCCCTACACCACCGCCGACCTAACCGGCGCCATAGCCATTGTGATGGGCAGTGAAGCACACGGACTAAGCCAAACCTGGTTAAACGCCAAACACAACCAAGTCACCATTCCCATGTTTGGCAAAGTAGACAGCCTAAACCTATCTGTATCAACAGGCTTGCTGCTATACGAAGTTATTCGGCAACGAACGCAACCCGTTAAACAAGCAAAAACAGTTCACAGGAATCAGCAACTTGGGTAAATCATATGCGCGTCGCCTTAATCTCTGACATTCATGGCAATATGGTTTCTTTAGAAGCCGTGCTAGCCGACATAGAACAGCAAAATGTAGATCAAATTATCTGCTTAGGCGACATCGCAACCCTAGGGCCAAACCCCGTGGCCGTTATGGAATGTATTCGTGAATTAGAATGTCCATGCGTCATGGGCAACCACGATTTATTCCTGCTCAAGCCTGAAATTCTTCATGAATATATGGATGCACCTTGGTTCGCAGATTCCATCGCCTGGTGTGCCAAGCAGCTCAAGCCAATTGATTTCAAGTTTTTGCAAACATTCCAGCCAACCATATCACTCCCCCTCTCTGATGAACACAGCTTACTTTGCTTCCACGGTTCACCCAAATCAAACACAGACATCATTCTGGCGATGCCCCCCCCCACCACAGTTGACGAGCTTCTATCTGGTCACAAAGCAACCGTTATGGCAGGAGGCCACACCCATATGCAAATGATGCGGCAGCATAAAGGAATTATGCTGATCAATGTGGGCAGCGTGGGCATGCCATTTGAGCAGGCCTTATTTGTTCATGCCCCCAGATACCTACCTTGGGCCGAATATGCCATCGTCACAGATAACAATCATGTAGTCAGTGTTGATTTGCGTCGGGTGCCCGTTTGCATCGATCAACTCATTAACGCCGCCAACCAAAGCCGCTTCCCAGACGCCCATGTGTGGATGAAGAATTGGATGCTCCCCGGCGATTTGTTATAGATTCCAGCAAATCCTCCTCAATTCACAAACAATCCGTTTTTAGGAAGGGTTTTTCAGTAAAAGGGAAAATGCACAAAAAAGCACCAATTGGTTAAATAGGTAATTACCACAAAACCAAACCAAGAGGTGCTTCATGCTGAATATTACCCTAGAAGGGGCTGACGCTGTGGACGGTCTCCAGACCGTGCCACAAGG
>PDQY01000109.1 GCA_002746795.1 Chloroflexota bacterium
ACAATAGCCGCCGCACAGATAGAGCGCGGCAATTTTGGCAACCAGGCCGCCATCCCGTAGCTATATGGTCAGAGTCGTTTTTACAGTCAAAGTTGAATTATCTACATGACCATCCCCGCCAGAAAGGCCTGGTATTGGATGGGACAGCATGGCGGTTTTCATCGGCAGCGTGTTGGTTAGTGGATATGCCAGAGAAGAGTGATGTGAAGCTAACGGCCGTGGCTTGGGGTTAGTTGAACTCCAGTGGCATGGTCTGAAAGACCGGCCACAGCAGGGAACTCAATATTAAACAGCTGCATACCCTTCTGCGATGGGAGGTAGCGAAAATTTTAAGTGGCTTCCTGGTGTGACCTCGCCCCGTTCATTTCTCCAAAACGGAACAAATCCAAGCAGTGAAGGGTGCCTGCAAGATTTGCTTCATTATTCTATTATCGAAATTTCAGGTATAATTGCCACCTTGTAAGGAACGGAAAACAAATAAAATAACGGAGTGATTTCCTTGCCGTTCCTTTAGGCTGATGACAAACGGTGCATCTAATTCATTCATTAGCTTTAGGAGATAAACTTTTATGGAAATTGTCTGGTACGGTTTGAGTTGCTTTCGCATAACGGAACGCAAACATGCCACCATTGTCACAGATCCCTACGATGCCAAAGTAGGCTTGCCTCAACTAAAACTAAAAGCAGATGTGGTCACTGTCAGTCATCATGCCACAGGTCATAGCGCCAGCAAAGTAGTGACAGGTGTGCAGCATATCTTAAATGGCTCTGGTGAATACGAAATTGGCAATGTGTTTATCACAGGGATCATGACACCCACAGATGCCAAAACCACCAAAAACGTCATCTTCATGTATGATTTTAATGGCTTAACCGTGGCTCATGTGGGTGATATGCAAAAAGTGCCCTCACAAACCCAGATTGATGCCTTAGAAGAGGTGAATGTGTTACTGTTGCCGGTTGGGGGAGGTAACAGTTTGAATGCCTCACAAGCAGCTGAACTTGTCTCGATGTTAGAGCCAAACGTGGTGATCCCGATGCACTATGATATTCCTGGCGTCAAAGTCGAGTTAGAGGGTGTGGAACGCTTCTTAAAAGAGATGGGTGTCACCGAACCTCAAGAAGAGGCAAGTTTGAAGATTACCAGTAGAAGTTTCAAAGAAGAAACAGAAATTGTGTTACTGAAACCCAAACATTGATCATTGCTAAACCAGGTTTGTTATGTCAGCAAAATTAATAATGAATTGGGATATTCGTCCTGAAACAGAATCTGAATATTTTGAGTTTTTAGTGCATGAATTTATTCCAGGCATGAATCGCTTGGGAATTGGAGATATTCAGGTGTGGTATACGACCTATGGGGAGTGTGAGCAAAAGCTTGCCACTGGTGTCACACCAGATATGGAATTGATGCAAACTGCGTTAAAGAGTGAAGATTGGGGAAAAATGACGGACAAACTGAATAATTATGTGACCGATCTGCACTTAAAAGTCATTCCTGCTACCAAAGGTTTTCAAATGTAAAATAGAACTCCTGCTAACTAAAAAGCCCGACCATATGCAGTCGGGTTTTCGTATTTTAAACGACAATGGCGTCTAGATTAAGCCGCAGATTTGCTTTCCTCACTTTTCGTTGACTTGGTGTCACTGCTGCTGCTTTGGCTGTTACTGCTGCTGGAGGCACTGCTCTTATCGTGATTGCTTTCATCTTTTTTGTTGCTTGTCGAACTAGGAGCCTGGGCTTTGCTGCCACGATTGTCAGTCACATAAAACCCTTTGCCCTTAAACACCACACCCACAGAGTTAACCACCCGGCGAATTTTCCCCTCACATTGGGGGCATTCTGTTAGAGGTTCATCTGTCATGCGCTGACGCGCTTCAAATTTATGTCCGCAGTTCGTGCATCGATACGTATAAGTTGGCATGTTTTCTCTCAATTTATCCTAGGATTCGTGCTAGACGAACAGATATTTTAACGACCCCGCGTTGATTTGACAACTTGCAGGCCATCGCCTATGCTACTAGCATTGTGTTAATTTTTAATTAGCAAATTTGTCGTTTTTTTTAGGTCATAGTTGAGATTTATCAGAATAGGAATGTGAAATGTCTATAAATGAAACCCATGCCAAAATTAAGGCGAGTGTCTGGCAAGCGATTGCTCAATCTGGAATTGATATCAGTGGGATTGATAAGCAAACCTTGACGGAGCTGGTTGAAATTATCGTTGATGTGTCTATAGCAGAAATCGATGCGCAAATTGATAAACCTTTGACCACATCTGATGAGGGAGCGGCTGCGGAGGTTATCAAAACGGCCGTTGCTAAAGAGATTTTTGAAGATGATAAAGAAGACATTCTGTGGCAGGGACGCCCCTTCCTTTCCTTAGTCGAAAGTTACACCATCACCGATGAACGCATCCGCATCGTCAGTGGTTTCTTCGGTAAGTCTACAGAGAATATAGAGTTGGTTCGTATTCAGGATGTGGATTATCGGCAAACGTTCAGCGACCGCATGATTCAGGTTGGAGACATTATCATCAAAGGCCACAATGCCAGCCGCCCCTATATTAGTTTACGCAATGTCAAAGACCCGGAACAAGTTTATGAGATATTGCGTCGAGCTATCCTGCACGCACGTAAACGGCATGGTTTTACATACCGCGAGGAAATGTAAAAACCACCATTTTACTCATGCTGGTCTTGTCGTCAGGAAGCGGGTGGGGTGAGTAAGCCTGGCGATGAAATAAAATACGGAAGGACATCGTCGGTTTCAAGGAACGGGAAGGAAACGACTTCGTCGTATGATTTAATTTCCGTGCTTAACGGCCGTTACCCGTGTCAACCTGGCAAAGAAAACCCCACAACAGCCCCGCCAGATGCCTCATTTTCGGCCCATACCCGTCCCTCATGCGCCTCTACAATGCCGCGCACAATCGCCAACCCCAAACCAGCGCCTCCAGTAGAGCGACTGCGTGCTTGTTCCCCCCGGTAGAACTGCTCGAATACTCGAGGTAAATCATCTGGATTAAAACCAGGGCCACTGTCTTGAACGGTGACAGTGACACCTGCATCATGGCGGAACGCATGCACCTGAATACGGCCGTTTTCAGGTGTGTAACGCAAGGCATTACTCAGTAAATTAGAAAGCACCCGCCCGATTTTGACAGCATTCAGGTTAACGGGGTCTAAATCCTGTCCAATTTCCCCCGTTAATTGAATGTGGCGTTGCGCAGATAACGCTTGAAAGCCCTCTAAAGCATCTGAGATTAAATCACTTAACGAATGGGGGGATAAATCTAAAACCAGGCCGCCCGCATCGAGTTGAACCAATTCAAACAAATCATCAAGCAAGGTATTCAAGGCGATGATGTCAGAGCGCATGGTGCGATAATAGCGTTGCGTGGTTTCAGGGTCTGTGACCACACCATCGTGCAGGGCTTCGAGCATGGCACGGATGCTGGTGAGCGGAGTGCGTAGATCGTGAGAAGTCCAGACAATGAGATCCCGTCGTAGTTTCTCGAGTTCGGCGCGTTGTTTTTCAGCTTCCTGCAGCTGTGTGGCCATTTCGTTAAAGGCGGTGCCAGCCCTTGCTACCTCATCCCGACCTTTGATGGTCACACGTGCTTCTAAATTGCCACTGGTAATTTGCTGCGCTGAATCAGCCAATTCACTTAAGCCTCTATTCAAATTCGCCGACACAAAAACGCCAAAGCTGGTGGCAACGATGGCCGCAAACGCCAACAGAACCCCGCTCAACAATAGATCGTGTGGACTGGCAAACATACGCATCGACATGATCCACACGTTGAACAAGGTCAAGACACCTGCCCAGGCATAGGTAAGTACCAGGGTGAAATAAAAAGAAGGGGAGCGTTGCCAGGCGAAACGGAATAAGAAATAGCCTACTGCCAGGGAGATCAACGACGTGACAGTTAGGGTGTTGACGAGCGCCGTCACATCTGAAAGTGGGGCTTGCATGAGACTCTGCATCATCAAGACCGCCACAATCAAGGCGACCAACGCCCCAATCAATAAAATGAGCCAGGAGGACCAGTTAAATGGTTTTACTGTGGGGTGAGGAGAGCGAGTTGGTGTCATCGTTGATACTTAATTGCCTGGATCGAACTTGTAGCCCACACCCCATACTGTTAACAGCCATATGGGATTGCCCGGATCGAGTTCGATTTTTTCGCGGAGGCGACGGATATGAACGGTGACGGTGCTGGGATCCACATATTCGGAAAATCCCCAAACGTTTTCAAGTAGTTGGTCTCGTTTGAAAACTTGACGTGGATGATTGGCCATGAATTGCAGCAGATTAAATTCAGTGGCGGTGAGTTCAATGTTTTCACCGCGGACAGTGACCTGTCTGGCTTTAGGATCGATGGCGAGATCACCAAAGGATAACGGCCGTTCTGCCCCACTTAACGAGACGCCAGCAGAACGTCTTAGCACCGCCTTGACCCGGGAGACCAGTTCTGCGGGTGAAAATGGTTTGGTCACATAATCATCGGCACCTAATTCTAAGCCATAAATGCGGTCGATTTCTTGACGGCGGGCAGTGAGCATGATGACGGGGACGTCTAAAGCAGCATGTTTGCGCAATGTTTGCAAGATGGCCAGGCCATCTACTTCGGGCAGCATCAAGTCGAGTACAACGAGAGCCGGTACTTTTTCACGGATGGCAGCTAAGGCAGAACGGCCGTTGCGGGCTACACGCACCTGGAATCCTTCTCTTTGCAGGTAGAGAGTGACGACCTCCACCACTGAAGCCTCGTCGTCAACAACCAATATATCGCCTAAATCCGTCAAAGTTTGTGTATTTGCCATGGTAACTTTTATCCTCCAGCTAACACACTATCAATCCACTCAATAGCCACTTGTGATGGATAAAAATTCTCGTTGACAGCTAACGCGCTGAGATGAGCATCGCGGGCACCATACAAATCACCCATTTCTGAGAGAACAGTGCCTTTGTAATAATACGTTTCTTCCACATTGCTGCCGCCTTGCGTGGCTAATGTGGCATTGGCCAGGTCAAATACATCATCGTAACGCCCCACTTTCCAGTAAGCGACGTAAGGCATATGTTGATACCAGAGCATTCGTGGCGGTAAGCCTAGCTCGCGGGCGCGGTCAAACGTTTGGGCACCAGCTTCGTAATATTCTGGTTCGCCGGTTAACGTGCCCATGCGCGTTAGGGCTGTGCCTAAATTGTAAACGGCAATAGCATCTTCGGAATTGGCTTCTGCTTCTTTTTGAGCCAGGTTAGCCACATGTTGCCACATCTTGAAGTCGTCAAACATATCTTCGCCTAAAATGGCAGCAATCTCTTCTTCTTGATGAGGCAGATAGACAACATAGAAGGTGTAGTTAAACTGCTGCCAATACTGTTCGACCTCATCATAATTGTCAGTACGTCCGCTGTTGTCCCACGGTCCGAGGTAGCTGTCCTGGCTGTATAGCTCTTGCTTCTCGTCATCATAGCCGTAAACGGTGAGGTAATGCCCCCACCAGCCGCTGTCGGGCAGCTCGTACCCTTTTTCAATGACGACGGGATAGCCTGCCGCCAGGAATTTTTTGATCATTTCCAAGGAGCCGCCGCTGCGGGCGATGGCTTGATAGCCGGGGGTGTAATC
>PDQY01000006.1 GCA_002746795.1 Chloroflexota bacterium
CCCCATTATCTAGCTTATTTCAACCAGTTAGCGGGGGGGCCTGACAATGGGTGGCGTATTGCTGTTGATTCCAACATAGATTGGGGACAAGACTTGCAACTACTGGCGGCATACATGGCAGAAAATGGGATAGATACTATCAAGGCCAATTGGTTAGGCACAGCTCCTTTATCAGCCTATGGTATTGTTGGGGAAGTTGTTGTTGGCTGGCCAGTGATAAGAGATGCTGGCGATACGATGGTGTATGATTGGTTTTATCCAGATCAACCAGCACCAGGAATGTATGCTTTAAGTGCCACCCAGTTGATGGGGGTGTACTTGAAGAGTGATAAAACTAGATTCCGCGCTTTCCAGGGGCAAGAACCTGTTGACAAAGCTGGCTATTCTATTTTTATTTATGACGTGCCGGCCAATGGTCCTCCTGTGGGATTAGCCTTATCTGGCATTGGTATTAGCACAATTGCCAAAGAGGATTATGCTCAGTTGGGGAGCAATGATGTGCAGCCTCGCTGGTTTGATGCCCGCACTTCATTATTGTGGCCTGGAGGTGGGACGGAGTCTGCGTGGACGGTGATTGGAGAGGGACATTTGCCCACAGATGCTCTTTTGCAACAATTTTATCCTGCAACGGGTCCTGTTTTATCTGGCACGCAAACTGTTAACGTGCAGGAGTGGCGCTACCTGTTCTATGATTGGCCTAAGTCGCCTATGTGGCGCATCCTGAATACGGGGGCGGGTGTTTTTACAGATGTGGGCTGGACGGCAGCACCTGTTCTGGAAGCAAAACATTGGGAAGAAGCAAGAGTCGAATTAGAAACGGCCGTTTTTGACGAGACGCTTCAGTTTTTGGGGTATCAAATGGGGGCGGTTTCAGCAGAACGGCCGTTGGCACTGCTCACCTTTTGGCGTGTCCAACAACCGCCTGACCGAAACCTCAAGCTATTTGTGCATATGCTTGACGAAAGCGGGAATATCATCGCCCAACATGATGGCCTTGATGTCAGAATGGAAGGTTTGCAATCTGGAGATGAGTTTGCGCAATTACACACCCTGCTTTTGCCAGAAGATGTGCCTACTGGAACGGTGGCGTTGCAATTAGGCGTATATGACGCTGAAAATGGCGTGCGTTTACCTTTATCTGATGTGCCAGCAGATCGTATTTTGCTCCACTCGTTTTCAATCCCGACACCATGAATAAACTAACAAAAACCGCAGCTGAAAACCGATTAACCTCTTCGTGGAAAATTGGGGCAGCTATTCTTTTCTTTGCTATTTTAACCCTTATTCTTTTGAATAAATCATTGCTGCCTGGCTATACCCTTGTTCCCTTGGACATTCTCAAAATTGTAGCACCGTGGGATTATTTGGAATTTGGACCTCGAGCGAATCGGTTACTTATTGATCCATTTTTTATCTATTTTCCCAACCGACACCTGCTGACAGAATCCCTGCAAGCAGGCCACTTTCCGCTTTGGAATCCGTATCTTTTTACGGGCACTCCCACGATTGCGGATCCTAATTTTCAACCTTTTTATATCCCGAATTTGCTGGCTGCGCTCTTTTTGCCGGTGGCGCAGGCGTTACCCTGGCTTGCCTTTTTCCATCTTACGATGACAGGAACTTTGATGTTCTTGTTTTTTCGTCGTCATCAGTTGCATGGGTTGGCAGCTGTTCTTGGCGGCAGTATCTGGCTGCTGAATGGTTATGGTCTGGTCTGGTTAGAAAATCCGCACAGATGGAGTACTGCTTGCTGGATTCCTGGCATTTTTTGGGCGTATGAAGCGGCTGCCCAGGAGCGTAAATTTTCTTGGGCAGCTTTGGGCGGGTTGTTTCTTGGCATCGCCATTTTAGGCGGGCAAGTCCAGTTTGTTTACATGACGGGTTTGATGCTGGGGATTTATGCTGTGGTGAAGATGATTCTCAACCGCCAGCGGGATTGGAAAACGCCTTTGATTTCGCTACTCATCATTGGACTGGTTGGGTTGGGGCTTGGGGCGCTGTTGTTGTTGCCTGCGGCTGAGTTTTCAGCTTACAGTCACCGGACATCTTTTGACCGAGAAACAATTTTACAAACGCAATGGCCTGTGTCTCATCTGATCACGCTCATGGCTCCTGACTTCTTTGGTAATCCAAGTACGCCGGTGCGTTATTGGGGGGCTATCAATTATGCGGAAACGGCCGTTTACTTTGGTGTGGTGGCCTTTTTTCTGGCGCTAACGGCCGTTGTGTTTGCGCGGCGTACCCATTTTTTCATATATGCCGGGGTCTTAACGGCCGTTGTGCTGGCCATAACCTTGGGGACACCGTTGGTTCGTTTATTGTTTTTGCTGCCTGGGTCTCAGTTTGTGGTGCTCAACCGCACGATTTTCCTCATTCCGCTTGTGGGGGCGTGGTTGGCAGCTGCGGCTCTGGATGGTTGGTTAACGCGTTCGCTTTCGCTGCGCCAAAAAATCTTGGCTGTGGGGGGCAGCCTGACCTTGATGGTCATGATGGCTGGCTGGGTTATCTACCAGCTTGGCGACACCTTCCTCCTTCATCAAGCGGAGGCGCTGGTTGATTTACGTCGCAGTGCTTTGTTAACGGGAACGGCCGTTATCTTGCTGCTTTCCTGGCGATCCCGGTGGGTGGGCAGCCTGATTGTGTTGTTAGTCGTTTTTGATCTATTGCAATGGGGCATTGGCTTCAACCCGATCTTTGCCACTGAATACCTCTATCCGGACAATGATGTCGTGGCACGATTGCGCCAGGAACAAGAAGAAGCACTGTTCAGAGTGGTGCCTTTACAAGAGGGGTACCCTTTGCTATTTGGTCCCAATATCCTCTCCCTATTTGGCATTGAAGATATTATTGGCTACTCCTCCTTGATTCGTAAGGAATATGCCGAGTTTATTGAAGCGATGGATGATGATGTTCTCATAGATTGGATGGCAGCAAACGAAAATATTTTGGTCATGAGCCATGTTGATCCGCTGCTGAGCCTGATCAATGTTAAATATGTGCTTTCTGTGCCTGGCTTAACAGAGCCGCCACCCTGGTTAGAACATAGGGAAACAATCGACGGCGTCCATCTTTACGAAAATACAGCTGTGGCGCCACGTGCCTTTTTGGTGCATCAGGTCGAGCAACTGCCTGCGGCGTCAACGCTGGGCAGGTTGCAGGAGCCTGACTTTGATTGGCGGCACACGGCTCTTGTGAACAAAAATTTGCCTGTCGTGCAGCAATCCCAGTTAGCCAGTGAGCCGCAGGTGAGCCAGGCTGATGTCACCATGGTTGAGTATCAATGGCAACGGGTCACGCTTGATGTCGATACCCCGCTGCCTGGTTTCCTGGTTTTAAGTGATGCCTTTTATCCGGGCTGGCAGGCGACTATTGATGGCGAACCAACCGAGATTTACCAAACAAATCATATGATGCGTGGTGTTTTTGTGGCGGAAGGCAGCCATCGTGTTCAATTTTCATTTTTCCCGGCAACATTGAGGTGGGGATTGGTTCTGATGGGGCTGGCGTTAACGGCCGTTATCATGATTGTTGGTTATGAATGGCGTACTGCGGTGCGCACGAACGGTTAGTTTGTAGTACGTGCTTTAGCGCGTAAGAATGGTGCGCACTATGGAAAAACGAGGGGATACTGGTCATGCTGGTACTGTGTGCCCTGCTCATCAAAGACGGGCAGGCGTGTTAAGGTTTCTAGATCATACGCGCCTACCACGAGCCTGGTATTCTCCCCCCATTCCATCAGACTAACTTGCTTGGTATCCGCTACAATTTCATGTGCATCCCAAATAGAGGTAGGATACGCTCCGCCATGGGGTTGGGAATCTTGTTGCGCCGGCACATGATTGTCAGCCGCTAACACATGCACAAATGTGGTGTAGTCTCTCGTCATGGGGGCCAATGCTTGCCAATAAAGGGTAAGCTGCAACACGTCATTTTCCTGCTCCAAATCATAACCGATTAACAGCAGCTCATCGCCAAAATGAACGGCCGTTTCCACTTGAGGCTGAGGTAACAACGGCCGTTCCGGTGCCATTTTTATCGCAGCGGCACTGATAGGCATATCAAGCACCCGACCTGTGGCACTGGTGGCTGCTTGCCAGTTCCCCACCGCATCACGCAGCCCGATAGTAACATTGCCCCGAGCAGGTTGTGTTGTCTCTGGTACTGGCAAGTGTATTGTCGCCGAAATAACCTCGCCTTTCTCCCAGGAGATTGGGGTTGAGCTTTCAGCAAGAACCTCATTTGCAAACCCACGCAGCTGTAAAACGGCCGTTTCTGCTTCGGCACTGTCCGCTAGACCAAAACCATACAGAACGGCCGTTATCGTGTCGCCTGGTTGCGTGTGTGAGGGAACAGCCACCCCTTCCACTTGTAAGCCGCTCTCAAATCGGGCACAAGTACGCTGCACGGCTCCCGCTGGCAAATAGATTTCCGGTCTGGGGTAAGCAGGCATCAATAGCAAAGGCACCGCTAAAACGGATAAAACTAGCAGGCCGCCACTGGCGCTTTGGGCAACGCGCACACCAGCAACACTCCACAAACCAAGAGCCAACAGCACAGCAATAGGCGCGGCTGCTGCAAACGCCAGCCGCCCTTGATAACCAGTCCAATTGATCGTGCGGATATAGTTAAACAGGGAGAGATAAATCATCAACACAGCCAGCGCACAAAAGCCCAAAGCCAACCAATTGACAGCGAGGTGCCGCCGCCACAAGAGCCGGACCAGCCCGAAAACGGCCGTGATCACCCCTAAGGCAATCACCGCATACACCCCAGGCGGCGCCTTCACATTCAGCCAGCCAAACCAAAGCCAGTAAGACTCAAAGTGCAGCCACACAAATTCCCACAGGTCTGCCAACGTTAAGCTGCCGTGACGGGCGATGACAGCTCCCTTGGCGGCCAAGGTTATCTCCCACATCAAGGGATCTCCATACAATTGATAATTGCGCCAATACCACCAACCCGCAATGAGCAAAGGCAGCCCAGCCACCAACCCCACATGGATTGCCAACGAAGACCAGCGAATATCAGATACCGTTCGGTTGCCAAACCAGGTTGGCTTCACTTGTGCCCCTAAATAACAAACAATCGGCCAACCAGTGGCTAACAGCGCCAATGGCCAAAATGCGAGTAGGGCAAACTTAGTGAGAAGACCTAATCCGGTCAGAATGCCAAGAAACGCAAAACGCAAGGGGGTAGGGTTAGAAACGGCCGTTATCATCACAGTTAGCATAGCCGCGCCAAACATTAAAGAAGGCACATCATTATTTAAACTGGCGGTAATAAAAATGAACTGTGGATTAAAGGCCAAAATCGCCGCGCTCGCCAAAGCCAGACGCTTGTCTGCTGGATATACCTGTTGCCCAAGCTGGTAAGCCAGCACAATCGTGACAGCTCCCATCAACACGGACAACCAACGCATGATCATAAATGAGCGAGCCACCCCCGTTTGGGGCGGCCATTCAGAAGGAGAATGCAGATAAACATGTTGACGCCCTGAATCGTCGGGCAAAAATGAAAAGCATGGATTTTCTGGCGGAATATCTGCCTCATGCAAACCTAACCAACCGGTAAGAGCCGCGCCGGTCAAGTATAGCAGCGGTGGCTGATGTGCTTCTATGGTGACATTTTCATCATATTCAGGCACCATAATCGGCAGTTGGCCTCTGTCTGCAATCGTTTGCAGGTAGCGATAATGTTCACTTTCATCAGGTGTTTCGGCCAGCGGAGTGACGATGCTGTAGGTTAGCCCTAGCAGCACGTAAGCAATAAGGATAAATATCAACCAGCGATGTTGCCTACCTTGTCGGTATAAAACAGTTGCTTCTTTCAAATCCGCACTTCCTGCTTTGCTTGAAAATAGTGTTGGATTATAACAAAGGTTCTAGTTGCTTGATAGTTTTCATTAGACATTGATAAAAACGGATAAACAGTGAGTAAAACCATAAGCGAAGCGACAATATCTGTGTCATTTGTGTGATTTTGTGCCCCATTTTTTTCTTTGATCGCAACGTGTTGGGTAATCAGACAAGGGCATATTATTCAGTTCAGGCACCATTGACAGAACAAGAACTCTCAAGTAATGTTCTCGGCATTGGGACAGTAATTTATGGTAGCCAACGGCCGTTTTTCTATACCGACATCAAAATCAAAAATCAATACCCTACTCGTTTTTGGGGTGTATGTTGGGCTGGCTGTCCTGTTAACCTGGCCTGCTGTCACCACATTCAAGACTCACCTCATTGGGGGACGTGGTGATTTGTGGGTTCATCAATGGACATTCTGGTGGGTCAAAGAAGCGTTGTGGCATGGACAAACCCCCTTTTTCACAAACCTGCTTTATTATCCTCACGGGGTTCCCCTCACATCCCATAACATCGCTTGGTTCAATATCGGCCTTTGGCTCCCGTTGCAAAGCCTGCTGGGGTCAATCACGGCTTACAACATTCTTTTCCTCGGTACTTTTGCCATGAATGGGTTTGCCATGTACCTGCTGGCTCGTGAGTTTACCCACAGCAGAGCCGCCGCTTTTGTGGGGGGAGTGATTTTCGGATTTTGGCCTTATACGATGTCTCATTACGATCATCCCAATATGATCGTTATCTTCTGGACGCCATTGGCTTTGCTCTTTTTGCACCGCACTGTGGTTGGCCACCGCCGCTGGGATCCCATGGCAGCCGGGCTGTTTCTGGCACTCCAAGGGATTACACGGTGGCAGTTACTGGTGATGAGCAGCCCGATTTTCATAGCCTACACTCTCTATGCCTTGCTGGTTAAATCAACCTGCCGCCCCAAAACAACTATCTTTCGCTTAGGGACAACGGCCGTTCTGGCGCTGCTTTTGATGATACCCGTTGCTATCCCCCTGGTGGCCGACCAGTTCACTCGTGATTATCCAGAAGATGTTTTCATTTCTGAACCAGATGGTGGGCGTACTGATCTGTTGGCTTATCTGGTATCCCCTGACCTGTATGATCGGTTCTGGCAGGCAGAAACCGTTGATCTTAACCTGCCTCGCCCTTATGAACACATTGGGGCAAGTGTCTATTACATACCCTTCTTGGGTTTCACAACCCTCATCCTCGCTTTGCTTGGTATTCTCAAACGGTGGCGACAAGCAAGATTTTGGCTATTTTTGGCTTTGTTTTATATGCTCTTCGCTATTGGCTCACAGGTGGCAGTGAACGGCCGTTTGCTAGATACCTTCCCTCTGCCTTACACGTTGTTAGAAGGTACGCTTCTGTCTGCGGCCATTCGTCGTCCACATCGGCTGAATTTATTTCTCAGCGTGCCGATGGCGCTGATGGCTGCCTGGGGCATGGTCTTTATTCTCAATTTAGCTGTCCTTCAACGTCGAAAATCCCTGGTCAATACCCTGCTCACGCTTGGGATCGCAGGGTTGATTTTGTGGGAATATAATCAAATCCCATTCACCACCACTGAGCCTTTTGTTCCCGAATGGTATCACTCTCTGGCTAATCAACCCGAAGCATTCGGCACCCTGGATTTACCCATCAACGACCGGTTCGTTGATAAATGGTACATGTACTACCAAACGACGCACGGTAAACCGATGGCCACCGGCCATGTATCACGCATGCCGCGTGAAGCCTTTGAGCTGCTCGATGAACTCCCATTTGTGCAAACCTTTCTTAACCAGGAACAGGTTATGGACGTTAATCTGATTGATGTCACCAATCAACTGCGCCCTTTAGCTGATGCCAATATCCGTTATCTGGTCATCCATAAACGGTTTGTGCCCGCAGGGATATACCAGGTATGGCAAGATTGGCTCACATATGCCCCCGCACATGAAGATGATGATCTGATTGTATACCATACCGCCCCTCAATTTGGCGTCGATTATGATATTTCCACCTATCTCAGCGAAGACATTGGCCTCATTTCCGTTGTTTATGCTCCTGTTGAAGCGGTGCAAAACGGGTTGATCAAAGTTGATGCCCGTTTGGGAACGCAGCTGGCTCCTGGGGAAAATGACGAGATTTGCCTGGCGTTAGTTGAAGCTGAAAAAACGCGCCTGACGCATTGCCAGGCACCTGTTCCTGGTTTCCCCACGGCAGCATGGCAGGCGAATGAGGTGGTGCGAGGTCAGTACACCTTAGCGGTTCCCGACTTTTTTGCCCCTGGTGATTATGACCTGGTATTGTGGCTGCAACATCAAGAAACGAAACAGAAAACTGGCGAAACGGCCGTTCTGGGGTCTGTCACCATCCATCCGTACACCCCAGCCGAAACAACGACAGCCGAGTGGGGCGAATCAATACATCTACAAGGGTATCAGTGGCACCAAAGCGCCGAACAATCAACCCTAACATTATATTGGCAGGCTACCCAACCCATCACCCCCTCCTATAAAATTTTTGTTCATCTATTGAGCATGCCGGATGGCGAGCTAGTGGCACAGCAAGATTTTATCAGCCGAGATTGGACCTATCCAACATATGCCTGGACTGTAGGGGAAACTGTGCAGGATGTGGTTCGCTTTTCCCCAGAAAGTCTCCCCGACGGTGACCTTGAAATACGCATTGGATTTTACAATGATGCTACTGGCGAAACCTTAAGCGTTCAAACTGACCCCGCAGTGGCAAACAAGCGTGATTATTTCTCGATTTTCCTTGGTTCCTAACGATATATCGGCGGCATATTGAACAAGGACGCTTCGTTTTAGGGCAGCGTTTGGTACTCTTGTGCCAGGACAATAGTTTTTTTTCATTTAAACATTAATTGTAATCTTTGTTCGCTATAAATGAGTTACAATCAAATAGAGGATGGCGTAACGCAGTAATAGAATGAAAGGGCAGTCATCGAAACAACCTGGTAGTTGACATTGACGAATCATTGCAGCCCATTATTGCCCTGGCTATTCTTTCAATACACTCGCATCGAAGCAGCATTCAAGCATCATCGCATCTTTACATCGCAGCCTTATCGCAGATTCATTGCAGCCGCACCGAAGCAACACCGCTACCACATCACAGCTTACTATACAGCATCATTGCCGACACATCGCAACAACATGGTTCTACTGCAAAGTGCCACACTATTGAGGGGAGAGCTCCACCGTCTAGGGGGGGCTCTTTTCTTGTTTATGACTTGCCGTGCCCGGCACTTGATGTGTACTTAGGTGCCTTCCCTGATGTGATCCAACAAGGCCTGCAGCCCCAAAAGATAACTACGCCAACCCAAACCACAAATTTGCCCCACGCACACAGGGGCGATAACGGAATGGTGACGGAATGTTTCACGGGCATGGATATTTGAAAGGTGAACCTCAATGGTAGGCAGGGCAACTGAGGCGATTGCGTCTCTCAAGGCATAACTGTAATGAGTAAAGGCTCCCGGATTAAAAAGAAGACCCTCTGCCCAATTTCTGGCTACATGGATAGCATCGATCAAATCTCCTTCATGATTTGATTGTTGAACCCGTAACTCAGCATTTTGTTTGACCGCACTTTGGGTTAAGGTTTGATTGATGTCGTCTAAAGTCATGTGTCCATAAACTTCTGGTTGGCGCGTGCCCAACAAATTTAAGTTTGGGCCATGTAAAACCAATATGTTTGTCATAGCTTCTCCTGCAAATTAAAGCATAACCCACATTGCAACCAATAATTTTTTGCCACAATAACAAAATCAACCCATAGGTCGCAACTGGCATTATAGGATAGGGTTTGGTGTATTTTCTACGATGTGTGCCTCCATAAATAAGTGGTGGAATTGATGAAGGCGCTTCAAGTGACCTTTAAGGAAAAACGGGGAGTAATTGTTAGACGGTCACTCTGCTTCTTGAACGGCCGTTATCGTTGCCAATACATCCTCTTTTGCCACATTTGGCTGGATAAAGGCATCGCCTACCTCGTGAATGAGTACGAAGCGCAAGACACCAGCCGCCTTCTTCTTGTCACTCCCCATGTAATAATACATCTCCTCCGCAGAGAGATGGTTAGGAATGCGGGTGGGCAACGCCACATTGTCTAAGATAGCTTCGATGCGGTGTTGCAGAGCCGGGTCGCATTTTCCCAATCTGGCTGACAAATGAGCAGCAGCTACCATGCCCATTGCCACCCCTTCACCATGGCGAATGGCGTAGCCGCTCACTTGCTCAATCGCATGGCCAAACGTATGACCCAAATTTAAGGCAGCCCGCATACCATCTTCAAAGGGATCTTCTTGCACGACATCTCGTTTTACCTGGATTGCATCAGTTACAAGAGATTGGAGATTAGAGAGTAGTGCATGGTTGTCAGGAGATAATCTCCAATTTCCATTTTCTAACCGCTGGAGTAAATCCTCATTTGCTAGCAGTCCGTGTTTCACCACTTCTGCCATGCCAGAGGCAAATTCTGCGGGGGGGAGCGTTTTTAAGGTGGCTAGATCCGCGATAACGGCCGTTGGCTGTTTGAAGGCACCGATTAGATTCTTGCCCCTAGGCATATCGACGCCCGTCTTTCCCCCCACACTGGCATCGACCATCGCCAGCAGCGTGGTCGGGCAGGGGACAAAGTCGATACCGCGCATGTAAGAAGCAGCCACAAATCCGGTCATGTCGCTTACCACCCCTCCCCCCAGGGCAACCAGTGTTCCTTTGCGGTCTAAACCAACGGCCAACAGTTGATCATAGAGGCTGCGGACAGTTTCCAGCGTTTTGAACTCTTCACCTGCTGGCACAGTGATCATCGCCAGCGCCCCTTCGATTTTAGCAGCGTGCAAAGAGGCTACATTGGTGTCGGTGACCACAGCAAATGGACCCTCAATGTGAGCCAACGCCCTCAGGTGAGGCAATAAATTTTCGTCAACAAGAACATCGTATGCCCCCGTAGGGTGGGTGACAGGTAAAGTTTGGATCGTGTTGCTTGACATAAAAACCCCCTCGGTCTTGAGCAGCAACCTGGCTCGAATTTCTTCGAGTATTGAAAAGCCCCTTACGAGTAAAATTCTTGTGCCGTGAATAAGAAATTAGAAGCGTGTCTAGTTTCTCATTGGTGGTTTATCCACGTCAGGTGAATTATACAACTGCTTGCTGTTTCTTTATGCGCTGCTGCCAAATCCAGGCAAACAATACACGCCAGATGATGATAAACGTGCCGCCAACGAACAGGGTAAGCAGCATAAAGATGGGCGGGATACCACCACGGTCAAATAAAAAGGCACGCAGCAACAACCCCAATGGTGCTGCCACAAGCCAGGCATTTAAGCCTCGGATGAGCAGTGTGCGCGGGGTGATGTTGGCGCTCTTAGGGTAGGCACGGGCGATAAATGCCACAATAATCCAGGTGATTAACAGCGGAAATGAAGCCCACAGCAAACCCAGAATGGGGTTGTTGGCATCGGTGGTGCCGTGATCTTGCTGCCCCATGAAAACGAACAACAAAATGGCCGCTAAATCGCCTAAAAGTAGAATGATTTGAAGTATGGTGTTTTTATTCATAGGGAGATTGTATCTTAAAATGGGTTTAGATGCGTTGATAGAGTGCCTGGCATTTCGAGCCAGCATGTTCCCAGAAGCTTGCCAGACATTTAGGGGGTGGCTACAATGCCTACAAAATTAACCTAGAAGGGGAGGAAATGAGACAAGATGACAACTCGATTATTCATCCTATTAACGGCCGTTCTGGCGGCGTTGCTTTTAATTGTTTCCTTGGTGGCCATGCCTAAGCAGATTCAAGCGGCTGTGTGGCAAGATAAAGTAGACCCTTGGGTGTTAGAAACGATAGATACCAATGCAGACACAGAATTCCTCCTCTACCTTACCGAGCAAGCTGATCTCAGCGGGGCGGCCTTGTTGCCCACCAAAGAAGAGAAAGGGCAATATGTGGTTGACCAGTTAACGGCCGTTGCGCAACGAACCCAACCCCCACTCATCCAGGAACTCAGCCAGGCAGGCATTGAGTACCAGCCCTTTTGGATAGCTAACATGATTTGGGTCAAGGGTGACAAGCTGGTTTTAGCGCAGCTGGCACGCCGACCCGATGTGGCTCATGTGTATGCCAATCCCCATGTTTTGCTGCCAGAAATGAACGATTCACTCTATCCGCCCAAGGAAGTATCTGCGATAGAGTGGGGGGTAGAAAAGATTGGCGCCCCAACAGCTTGGGCAGCGGGTTTCACCGGAGAAGGAATTGTGATTGGTGGGCAAGATACCGGTTATCAATGGGAACATCCAGCTATCAAAGAACAATACCGGGGCTGGCGTGGCAGTGTGGCTGACCATAATTATAGTTGGCACGATGCTATTCATGATGCGGATAACGGCCGTTGCGACAAAGATTCTCCTGAACCATGCGATGATAACAGCCATGGCACGCACACGATGGGCACCATGGTGGGTGATGATGGCGGCACCAATCAAATCGGTGTAGCCCCTGGTGCCCAATGGATTGGTTGTCGTAATATGAATGCAGGTGATGGCACGCCAGCCACCTATGCTGAATGTTATCAATGGTTCATTGCCCCCACTGATTTGAACAATGAAAATCCCGATCCAAGCCTCGCCCCGCATGTGATTAACAATTCATGGAGCTGTCCTGCTTCAGAAGGATGTACCGATCCCAATATCTTACTTTATGTGGTGGATGCGGTTCGTGCTGCCGGTATCGTGACGGTGCACTCAGCCGGTAATACGGGCAGTGCTTGCGAAAGTATTCGCACCCCAGCCGCTATTTATGACGCTTCGTTTACGGTGGGAAGTACGACCAGTACAGATAGTATTTCATTTTTTAGCAGTCGTGGTCCGGTGACGGTGGATGATAGCGGGCGATTGAAACCTGATGTGTCTGCGCCGGGAACCAGTGTGCGTTCCAGCATCCCCACGTTCAATGAAACCAGCCCCTATGGCTATAGTATAAAAAGTGGCACCAGCATGGCCGGCCCGCATGTGGTGGGGCAGGTGGCTTTGCTGCTTTCGGCGCGACCTGACTTGATTGGCAATGTGGATGAGATTGAACGGATTATTCGAGAAACGGCCGTTCCCCTGACCTCGTCTCAAACTTGTGGCAACCTGCCCGGTACCCAGGTGCCGAACCACACCTTTGGCTACGGGCGTATCGATGCGGGCGCGATATTCAACTGGCATGATCCCTCCCTGCAAGCCGAGGTTCAGCCAGTTGTCAATGCTGGTGAGCTACTCACTTACACATTTGCCCTCACAAATGAAAATTACACTGCCTCCTTAAGCCAGGTGGTGTTAACGACTGTGATTCCCACCGACACGCAGTGGGTGACCGCAACTATGCCCTATACCCGGGATGGGGGTACAATCAGGTGGTCTTGGTTGGCATTGCCACCAGGCCAAAATCAAACTGTGGCTCTGACTGTACAAGTGGACTCAGATATCGATTCCTCTCCTTTGAGGAATCAATATACGCTGATAAGTCAGGAAACTGAAATCATAACTGGTAGTTTGCAAACGGCCGTTATCTTTCAAGAAGATTACTTCACTTACATCCCACTTGTAGCCAGGGAGCCGTGAGCCAGTAGGAAGAAGAGATGAAACGAGCAGTGAGTGTTAGCTTAGGCAGCTCCGAGCGAGACAAACAAGTTGAAATAGAGCTGTTGGGTGAGAAAGTTAGCATCGAACGCAAAGGTACGGATGGCGACATCGACAAAGCCATTGCGTTATTTACGGATCTGGATGGCAAAGTAGATGCCTTTGGCGTGGGGGGGATTGACCTATGGGTGCAGATGGGGGAAAAACGATACCCGCTTCATGACGCCCAAAAACTTGTCAAACATGTTAGAGAAACACCCTATGTGGATGGTAGTGGTCTAAAAAACACATTGGAAGGCCACATCGTTGAAAGCCTTGTTAAGGAAATTGGCCCCCAGTATGCTCAGGGGAAAGCCTTCAACACCATGGGCGTTGACCGTTACGGCATGACATTAAATTTCTACAATCATGGTTATGACATGGTCTGTGGTGACCTGATGTTTGGTCTGGGTGTTCCGATTCCCATCAAATCGTTGAAGCAATTACATTTTGTCGCTACCTTGATGCTGCCTATCGCCACCCGGCTCCCTCTGAAAATGGTTTACCCTACCGGTGATAAGCAGAACGAAATTGTGCCGAAGTTTACCAAATATTACCAATGGGCAGATGTCATTATTGGCGATTGCCACTACATCAAACGCCACATGCCCGATGATCTTGAAGGCAGCGTGGTGGCCACCAATACCACCACACCGAAAGATTTAGACATGTTCCGAGAACGAGGTGTCACACATGTGGTCACCACCACCCCCCGGCTAGACGGCCGTTCTTTTGGCACGAATATGATAGAAGCCGCCTTAACGGCCGTTGCCGGGAAACACCGCCCGCTTACCCACGCTGAAATCGACGAGATGCTAGTTCAGCTAGACATGAAACCTTCTGTCCACGCCCTATGAATCCAGACGTTATTCTCTTACTGCTTCGTATCTTAAGCGCCGGTTTACTGCTGAGTTTCTTGGGTCTGTTTGCCTGGCTCATCTACAGAGATTTACAGGTGTCAACGGCCGTTCTCGAGCAAAAACAGCAAGTGTTCGGTCAACTGCGTGTGATTGCCAATGAACTGGAAGCGCCAGCCGTGAATACCACCTTTCCGCTGCACCCCCTCACCAGCATTGGTCGAACCCAAAGCGCCACCATTGTCATTGACGACAACTATGTGTCGCAGCAACATGCCCTGCTGACAGCACGCGGCAAGCAGTGGTGGCTCGAAGATTTAGGCAGTCGGAATGGCACTTTGTTGAACGGGGTATTGTTAACAGAAACGGCCGTTGTCAGCAGCGGCGACATCATCACCATAGGCAATGTCCAGCTAAAAGTAGAGCTGTAAAAAAACAGAGATTCCGCAGATTTTGCAGATTCCGCAGATAGATTTCAAGCTTGTTAACAGTCTCCATCTGCGCCCTGGCGTCTCTGCGTTAAAAAACGGAGGGTTATCATGGATTTAGGCTTACAAGATAAAATCGCCCTGGTCGTGGCATCGAGTACGGGGTTGGGATATGCTGCTGCCCGGCAGTTGGCTTTAGAAGGTGCCCAAGTAGCGTTATGCAGTCGGTCAGCCGAAAAGTTAGCTGAAGCAGAAGCAAAATTGAAAGAGGCAGTGGGCGCAGATCACGCCATCGCCTCCTTCGTTTGTGATGTCACCGAGCAAGCCCAAATTGACCAGTTAGCAGCCGATGTTGCCAACCACTTTGGGGGCATAGACATTCTCATCACCAATGCAGGTGGCCCTCCCGGGGGTACCTTTGACACCACAGATTTAGATTCCTGGAAAAAGGCAACCGACCTCACCTTGATGAGCGTTGTCCATCTGGTAAAAGCCGCTTTGCCCCATTTGCGTAAAAGCGAGATTGCCAACATCCTCACCATCACGAGCATCTCCGTCAAAGAGCCCATCAACGGATTGCTGCTTTCCAACGTGCTGCGCCCTGCCGTCATTGGCCTCACAAAATCCCTTGCCCTGGAATTGGCAGCCGAAAACATTCGCGTTAACTCCATATTACCTGGCTGGACAGCCACAGAGCGCGTCAACCACATCTTTGAGTATCGCGCTGAAGCCAATGGCACCACCCCCGAAGCTGAGCGTCACCAAGTAACCAGAACCATCCCCCTGGGGCGCATGGCCACGCCTGAGGAATTTGGCAATGTCGCGGCCTTCCTGGTTTCCCCAGCAGCCAGCTATGTGACTGGCCTGATGATGCAAGTAGATGGGGGTAGCTATAGGGGGCTGATGTAAGCATTTATGACCAGGATACGGTTCCTGGGTGATTCGTCATGGCTATTTTATCTGCAAAAAATCTCGCCCAATCCTTTGGCGCTCTTGACTTATTTAGTAATGTCAGCTTGCAACTGGCGGTAAAAGATCGGGTTGGGCTCGTAGGACCCAATGGTGTGGGCAAAACCTCCTTGCTGCTCATCCTGGCTGGACTGGCTGAACCGACCGCTGGCGTGATGCATCGCGCTCATGATTTGCGCTTCGGCTACCTACGCCAAGAAGCAGTCCTCACTTTTTCTGGACAAGACAACACCATCTACGAAGAAATGCTCACCGTTTTCGACGAAGTACGTCAGATGGAATCAGCTTTGCGCCAGATGGAAGCCATGATGGAAGCTGGCGATACCGATGAGAAACTGTTTGCACGCTACGGCCGTTTACAAGAACGGTACGAACATACTGGCGGTTATCACTATCAAGTAGACATAAAACGAGTGCTGCTCGGTCTCGGGTTTCCGCAAGCGGAATGGGAAACTCCGCTCACGCACCTCAGCGGCGGCCAAAAAACGCGCCTGTTATTGGGACGCCTGCTTCTAGAAAAGCCAGACCTGCTCATCCTTGACGAACCAACCAACCATTTGGATGTAGCTGCAGTGGAGTGGTTAGAACAAACGCTGCGGCAATGGCCGGGAGCGCTCATCATCGTCAGCCATGATCGTTACTTCCTCGATAGAATTATCACCCATGTGTGGGAAATGCTGCCTGGGCGTTTCAACTCATTCCGCGGTAATTACAGCAGCTACGTGCGCCAGCGTGAAGAAGAACGAGCCCGCGAACAGCAGCTATTTGAGACTGAAATGGCTCGTCTCACTGAAGAAATTGCCTTTGTGCGTAAGCACATCGCTGGTGGCAAAACGGACATCGCCAAAGGCAAGCTCAAACGTCTCACTCGGGACATCGTCTTGCTAGAACGAGCCGAAGCAGGCACATCCTTGGATGAGCTGCAAGCCAAAAGCTGGCTGGAAGTGGGAGGGCGTGTGCGCACCATGAGCGTCAACGAAGCGGCGCGTCGCTTGCGCCGCATCAAGCCGCCCGCTGACCGTGTACCCCAGTTCAAAATCAAGTTAGAAGCGGAAGAGCGCAGTATGCGCACTGTGCTGCGTACCAGGAAGTTGGCAGTGGGCTATCCTGGCTCGCCTCTCTTCACCTGTGATGATCTTAAACTGCTGCGCTGCGATTGTGCTGCGCTCATCGGCCCTAATGGTTGTGGCAAAACTACTTTGCTGCGCACCATCATGGGGGAGGTGATGCCATTAAGCGGCGATATTATGCCTGGCGACCAACTGCGTGTCGGTTATTTTGCTCAGGCGCATGACCAACTCAACCAGGAAAACCGCGTCATTGATGAACTGCGCCGCCACAAGACGATCAACGAGCAGGAAGCTCGCAATTATCTGGCGCAATACCTCTTTCGGGGGGATGATGTACTTAAAAAGGTCAGCCAGTTAAGTGGTGGTGAACGGGGGCGTTTGGCTTTGTCGATTTTGGCGCTGACGGGTGCCAATTACCTGCTGCTTGATGAGCCGACGAACCATCTTGACATTCAATCTCAGGAAATTTTGCAAACGGTGTTGGAGCAGTTTAATGGCACTATTGTGATGGTGTCTCATGACCGCTATTTGGTTGACCGTCTGGCCACCCAAATTTGGGATATTCGGGATGGGCACCTGCATCTGTTTAACGGCCGTTATGCAGATTACCAACTTTCCCGTGCCGCAGAAAAAGCCCGGTTGGATGCCGAAGCCGAGGCCAGCGCCACTGAGTGGACGCCTTCTCCCCTGGAAACCGCCACTGCTGAACAACCCACACCCCTCACCCTGGCCTGGATCGACGAACTGGTGGATCCTGCTCAAGTGGAAAAAGAACGCAAAGAGGCCAAAAAAGACAAAGCACGCTCCCTGGGGCAACTTATCGATGAGATTGAAGAAGCGGAAGACAAGCTAGACCAACTGCAACGCGACCTGACCGCTGCTCAAGCCGTTGGTGACGAAGCCGAAATCGCCAGCCTGGAAGCCGCGCTAACCGAAACTCAAACTACCTTTGATGAACTCATCACCGTGTGGGAAGAAATGGGCAACCGCTGGGCAGGGTAGAAAGGTGTATGGCACACCTTGCAGATCACTGCACAGCATACCCGGCCATTTTCCAGCCAATCATGCCATCATTGACATTGACGACACTTTCAAACCCGGCAGCCACCAGTTGTTCGCAGGCAAAATAGCTGCGAGCCCCAGAGCGGCAAATGCATACCACCGTTTTGTCTTTAGGGAGTTCATCAGTGCGGTGAGACAAAGCTTGTAAAGGAAGTAAACGGGCGCCACGTACATGTCCTTCATGTTGGTATTCCCTTGGTGAACGTACATCGATAAGCACAAACTCTTCATCAGAATCTAACATGGTGTTGAGTTCGGCGGCACTAACATGTTTGATTGAAGATTGCGTTTGCACTTGGGTGTTGCGGTTGAATAATGATTTAAACATGATTCTTGCTCCTCATTTGCGGTTTTCGTTATTTTTGAGGCGTAGCCTGAGCGTTCGCTTGAGTTCACGCCAACGTCTTGTTTAAGGCAAAGCTGAGCTTCGTAAGCTCAAACCCTGTTTGCGTGACAGTAAGGAGTATAGCGGTTGATTGCAACGTAAATATAAAGAGCATGTAAGGGTTGTGTAAGGATTTAGGGCTAACGATGTATTATTTAATTTCTGTCACACACGCTTTTATGCTTTTGTAACCGGTTGGCAGACTTGGCATCATTGAATTTTTAAATTGATATGCTCTTGTTCAGTGTCAAGAATGTAGAGTGTTTTCAAATATGTTTCCACGCTGAGCGTAGGAATGAGAATCTGAGTGGAGGAGAACCTATCATGTTACTCAAATACTTTTATGACCCCAAATTGGCACATGCATCTTATCTGGTAGGCTGTCAGGCGACTGGCGAAGCGATTGTGGTGGATCCAGGACGAGATATTGAGCCTTACATCCGAGAAGCAGAGGCGCATGAAATGTGTATTGTGGCTGCAACTGAAACGCACATCCATGCTGATTTTGTCTCTGGAGCCCGCGAGTTGGCGGAACGCTCTGGTGCCAAATTGTATCTTTCTGATGAAGGTGATGCGAACTGGAAGTATCAATATCTGGATGATTATGATCATCAACTGGTAAAGGATGGCGATACCTTCCCAATTGGCAGGTTGACGTTTGCTGTGATGCATACCCCTGGTCATACGCCAGAGCATATTTCTTTGACTTTAACGGACAAGGGGGGCGGGGCTGATAAACCGATGGGAATTTTTACGGGTGACTTTATCTTTGTCGGCTCGATTGGCCGACCAGATTTGTTGGAAAAGGCGGCGGGGATTGAGGGAACGGCCGTTGCTGGGGCGCATCAAATGTTCAAATCGGTAGAGCGTTTTAAAGCCCTGCCAGATTATCTGCAGGTGTGGCCAGCTCATGGGGCTGGCAGCGCTTGTGGCAAAGGCTTGGGCGCGATTCCCTCCACCACTGTTGGTTACGAAAAATTGTTCAATCCGGCGCTGGCGTATGATACGGAAGAAGCGTTTGTGGCGTATTTGCTTTCTGACCAGCCCGAAGCACCACGCTATTTTGCCGTGATGAAGCGGGTGAACAGGGATGGGCCTGCTGTTTTGCGGGATTTGCCGAAATTGGAACTGCTGCCTGCTAAACGGATTTTGGCGTTGTTAGCTGCAGGTGAACAGGTGATCGATACGCGCCCTGCTGGCTCCTTTGCTGGACGGCATATTGCAGGCACGATTAACATTCCCTTTGACATGCTTGCGGGTTGGGCTGGCTGGATTGTGGATTATGAACGGCCGTTATACCTCATTGCTGCCCCGGAACATGCCCGTGAAGTCGTGCGCGATCTGACATATATTGGCATTGACAAAGTGGCCGGTTACTTTGTGCCAGAAGCAGTCGCCACCCTGTCAGAAGCTGGTGTGCCCCTACAAGCCTACCAGGTGATGACTCCTGACAAAGTTGCGCAGCGTGTGTTAGCTGGTGACTATCTTGTTGTGGATGTACGCTATGAAACCGAGTGGGATGAAGGTCATATTCCTGGCGCTCAGCACGTGATGCTCGGTTACTTGCAAGAAAACGCCACCAAGATTGTGGATGGCAAACCAATTGTGGTTCATTGCCTGACAGGCGCACGTTCAGCCATTGGCAGCAGTATTTTGCAAGCAAATGGGGCAGAGGTGATCAACATGCAAGGGGGGCTGCGGGATTGGATTGCGGCTGAGCTGCCGATTGTGAACGCCTCATTACCCCTATAAAAAGCCGATGAAAGACGAAAATCTGTATTTGACCACCCCCTATAGCTCATGTATAATTCTACGTCGCTTTGCATTAGCGATAGTTGGTTCATTTCTACCAATTCATATACGACAATGACTCCAGGGCGAAAGCCCTGGTTTTTTTAGGAGAACTACAGATGGTTAAGCGTACATACCAACCAAAAATTCGTCGGCGCATGCGTGTGCATGGTTTCCGTGCCCGGATGAAAACACGTGGTGGCCGCAAAGTTTTGAAGAGCCGTCGTAAAAAAGGCCGCGCTTCTTTGAGCGTATCCATGAACAATTACGGCAAGAAAATCAATTGGAATGGCACTTCTGCCACTGCCTACCGCGCTGTAAAACGGTACGGCGATCAATATAAAACTAAATCTGCCCGGTAAGAATCAGGTATTTGGGGAATGCTGCAGCTACAAAATCGTTTGCGGCGTTCTGCCGACCTGAAACGGGTCAGGCAGCAAGGTGAAAGTCGTCGCCATCCCCTGGCGATTTTGATTGTCCATCCGAATGGGTTAGAAGAAAGTCGGTTTGCTTTTGTGGCAAGCCGACGTGTGGGTAATGCAGTCAAACGAAATCGGGGACGACGTCTGTTACGAGAGGTTGTACGTTTGCATATGTCACACATTAAGCCGGGCTATGATTGTATTTTCATCGTGCGGCGAGCGACTCCTGAAGCATCTTATGCGGATGCAGAAACGGCCGTTCTCCAGGTGTTGAGGCGGTTGAAACTAATGGTCGCAGATAGCGTATCTGTTGATTAATGGGAGACGCATATGACACGTATCACTTTGCTGATCATCCGTTTTTATCAGAAATATATTTCACCGGTTTTTCCGCCTACCTGCCGCTTTACCCCCTCTTGCTCCCAATACGGGTATGAAGCAATTGAGAAGTATGGTTTTTTAAAAGGTGGTTGGATGGCTATCAAGCGCCTTAGTCGCTGCCATCCACTCAATCCTGGCGGATATGATCCGGTACCCTGATGGAGGTTCCTCTTTGTACGTAGCGAAACGGCCGTTTTCTAAGCCGATAATACTCTTATTCATTCTTGCCGCCTTGGTGTTTTCTGCATGCAGTGCTGCTGCCAGACAATCACAAAACTGGCCAGGCATCACCGCTGAAGGCGACAAGGTTTACGTGGCTCATGGTCTATCTGTGTTTGCTTATGATACCGCTACGCAAACAGTAGAGTGGACTTATCCATCAGGAGATGAGGGCGGCAGTGTGCAGTATTATGCTGCGCCTTCCACCTTGAATGGGCGAGTGATATTTGGGGATTTTGGCCAAGCCAAAAGTTTGATTAACCCTGGTCAGATTGTGAGCATTTATGGCGTATCTGATCCGCCAGACTCTTCATCTGATTGGGTCAACAGCGAACTGGCTGAAGATAAAATTATTGCCCCCATCTTACAAGATGGGGAACGTGCCTTTGTGGCGACCGGAGATAGCAAACTGTTTGCTGTTGATGTGGCGACTGGTGCCCCGCTCTGGTCCGCGCCATTTGAAGTTGAGAACCCCATTTGGGGCTCAATGGCTTATGATGATGGCGAAGTGTATGCTGCCGCCATGGATGGCAATGTGTACGCAGTTGATGCAGAATCTGGCAATGAAAACGGCCGTTGGGAAACTGAAACCTCATTCCCTAGTGGTTTGACAATGGACGGGGATACCCTCTACGTGGGCGGATACGATAATAAACTCCATGCCTTTGATAAAACCTCACCTGGTTCAGAATTTTGGAGTGTTGACACCGAAGCTGGCATTTGGGGAGCGCCCACCGTAGCTGAGGGGTCAGTTATCTTTGGTGATATGGATGGCAACGTTTATGTTGTGGATGCCGCATCTGGGAAAACTAAATGGCAAAATTCAGTGCCGGGTCCCATTGTCACCAGTCCCGCCATTTCTGATGGTGTGATTTACATCGCCTCAGAAGGTGATCCCGAAAGTAAAAACAAGCAGTGGTACTTGACTGCCTTTAACCTGGAAGATAGCACACAGCTTTGGCAGCAAAACCCACCAACGGGTATTTATACCACCCCTGTTATCGTTAATGATGCCGTCGTTAGCGTTTTGTTTGGAGATGCAGATGAACTGCTGGTTGCTTATGATAAAACGAGCGGCAACCTCAAATGGAGTTATACGCCTGAAAGTTAGGTGCTACAGGACAAAATCTTATGAGTTTTATTTGGAATGAATTTATCGTAAATCCAATGCTCAATGCGATGTTGTTGCTTTATGATTTTTTGGGCAACAATCTCATCTTGGCAATTTTAGTGTTTACGATATTGATCCGTCTATTAACACTTCCCTTAAACTTGCGTCAGCAGCGTTCGATGATACGTACGCAAGAGATGCAGCCCCAAATTCAGGCGATTCAAAAGAAATACAAAGACAATCCGCAAAAAATGCAGGAAGAGTTCCAGAAGGTTGGTTACAACCCGGCCGAATCGCTGACAGGGTGTTTGCCCATGGTGATTCAAATGCCGATCTTGTTTGGCATGTTTACCGTTTTCCGCATTATGCTGGGCACAACGCCACAGGCTCTTTTTGAATTAACACAACGGGTTTATGAAGGTATTAATCTCAGTTCCATTCTGCCGATTGACAATACTTTTTTCATCTGGAATTTAGGACAGCCGGATCCTTATTTGGTTTTGCCGGTTCTGGTGTTCGTGACGATGTTTGTCCAGCAAAAATTTATGTCACCGGCGACGAAAAAGAAGACTCAAGGTAAGCAAGATGATCCTTCAGCGGCAATGACGCAATCCATGCAGTATACGATGCCGTTGATGTTTGGCTTCTTTTCATTGCAGTTCCAGGCAGGGTTATCAATCTATTTCATTTTCTCCAACATCATTGGTATTTTGCAAGGTTGGTATACACGCCGTGTGGTGCCCCGCCCGGATACAACCAGCACCAGTGATAAGGGAATGCCGCTACCTGGTTCGGCTGATAAGAAAATGGCGGAGCAATCGACTAATGAATTTGCAGCCAAGGTGCCAGAGAAAAAGAAGCCGCACAAAGCAAAGCCGCCTACGTCTAAACGGAAACGGCGCTCGGCGAAACGATAGAGAGAAGATTAGTGCGTATCCATAAATAAGTTACAGAATTGATGGATGTGCTGCAAGTGACCTTTCCCCCTGAAAAACGGGGAGTAATTTTTAGATGGTCACTTAGCAGGTGCAGGGTGGCCAAACGGCCGTTTCCCTCCCTGATTGTTGTAAGGTAAAAGGTGAGTTTTCATGGGCCAGAAAGTAATTGTATCGAAAGGGTTTGATGTTGAAGCTGCTGTTCAAGCTGGTTTAGCCCAATTGGGTGTCGGCCGAGATGCAGTGGCAGTTGAAGTGTTGGATGAAGGCAGCAAGGGATTGTTAGGCATTGGTGCGCGTGACGCTCAAGTGCGGTTAACGGTTGAGGTTGCTGACGCACCAGAGCCAGCTGCAGCCCCGGCGCCTGTTGTTGAGCCTGACCCTGTGCCTATTGTTTCCAAGCCTGAAATTGAACCAGAGCCAGAGCCAGAACCAGTGGAAACGGCCGTTGTCATTGAAGAAGACGAAGAAACAGTGGCAGCTCGTGATACAGAACGCCAGACAGCAGTAGAAACAATTTCGACCTTGCTAGAAAAAATGCACGTAGAAGCCAACATTACCACCTCATTGTCCGAGCCAGACGATATTACAGGGCGGATCATCAACGTCTTAGAAATTCAAGGAGATGATTTGAGTACCTTGATTGGCCCTCGTGGAGAAACGCTGAATTCATTGCAATATCTTGCCCGGCTCATGGTAGGGCATAAATTGCGCACCCGGGCTGGCTTTGTCATCGATGTAGAGGGTTACCGACAGCGGCGTGAACAAGCCTTATCGCGCCTGGCAGAACGCATGGCGCGTAAAGTTGCCAAACGCAAACGGGCGATGAGCCTGGAACCGATGCCCCCCCATGAACGCCGCATTATTCACATTACACTTCGTGATGATCCTTATGTCTACACTGAGTCTATAGGTGAAGGCAGTCGGCGCAAAGTACGCATCATTCCCCAGCGCTAACAAACAGTAAAGAGAAGCTCCTAGAAGATTTTCCCATTAGCAAAAGCAAAAAAAGCTTTGCAGCTTTTTAGGTCTGCAAAGCTTTTTATATTTCCCCTTCGTTATTCTTCAGATTCAGTTTTAGAATCCCAGGCACCTGTTTCAGACGCTTGACTGGGAATTTGCACACGCATTTTTTGCTTGCCATCAGCCACAGAGATAATGGTGTGAATGTCAATATCCTTCGTAAGCAAATCAAAATCTTGCAATGTCCAAATCGTAGTCACCCGGCCACTCAAGTTCGGCCATTGATCCTTAGCCCATAAGTAACGGCGGCGGCAGAACTGCCAAATCGGTTCTGGATAATATTCAGGCTTAAAGTTGCGGAATTCTTCCCATATTTCAGCGTGGTCTGTTAATGGGAAGAGAATATCCAGCATTGCACGCTGTACCACAGTTTCATCCCGCCCCTTTTCAATATCTATCCAGTTAATAGAATAGTTACGGATGAACATGAAGATGCCATAATGGGAATAATCTTCAACACGACGCAAGATACTCTCTTTTTCCCCATATGCCTTGCTGTATTCTTCTTCCAGTTCCAGGCTGGGTTCCTCAGTCCGTTTATGATGATCCTGATGAGGGTCAAATAAGTCTGGATCCAAGTTGTAGAGATAGCAAACTAAAGTATAGATGCGATAGGGACCTACGTTAAACTTGGCAAATCGGCCTTCGTTCACCAGATCGTTGACCGCATCTGCAATACCTTGCTGACGTGCTTCGTCGTAGGCGCGCTGCACACCGTTAATGTACTTCAGGTCATGTGTACCCGGCGCAAAGTCTGGCACGACAACTCTTTCTCTGGTGCGTTTGAAGGAACCATTGGCATAGAAAATTTGGAACAAGGTTATCGCTATGCCGAAGGCCATGATGGCTGGTAAGGCTTCTGTCTTTTGCGTGAGCAGCACCGCAAGCATGAAATAACTGGCGATCATACCGCGCAGACCCGCAAACTTGAGCGATTTTGCTTCGGCAGATCCCGGTTCAATACCACGTTCCTTCATGGCGTTGGGGCGGACAAAGAAGACAGTGGTGCTGGTAATAACAAAGGCGCTCACGAAACCAAAAGCGTAATAAGATTCAACGATCACAACTTCACGGATGATGGGAATGAGTACGGCAGAAACTGCCCAAATCACCACAATGCCGATGCGGTCATCGAGGAAGAACTTAGGCATACGCCCCAGGCGTGCCGCATTGGCAGCAACGGCTGCGCCGCCAACGTAGCCTCCTCCTTGTGCTAACAGCAAAATAATGGCTAACAGCGTACCAGCCACGACAAGAAAGGTAGCGCCCCCCGTTCCTACTAATGATTCTGAAATCGTACGAGAAAGGGCGATATCTTGGGCAACCTCCTCGGCAATTTCATCTGGATCTAAATTTATAAATTCATCTGGTTCGGCAACAGAGGGGTCTATTGGCACGGGACCAGACAAGGTGTGAGAATCATACTCTGACTCAAGTAAGTGTTCAATGGCAGCCACGTCGGCATCGGTGACCACAACATCATCTGGCGTGATTCCTTTACCCATTGTTTGCACGGCTACAATTTCATATTCAATTAAGAGCGTGCTGTACCCTTCTGTGGCGGGGATATTCCATTGGTATGCCCCAAATAGCTGGAAGATACCGGTACCAATCAAGAAAATTGCGGCCAGGGTGAGCGCTGTGTTAATCACTTTCCATTTTGGCCGGGCAGCATGTTTACCACTGGCAGGAATCACTTCGTACCCTGAGAAACCCAACATGGCACTAGACATGGAGCGGAAGAACAGTTGGAAGACAGTAACCATACCCAGCGTTTCCAAGCTTTCCGTGGCGCGAATCACATGTTCTGTTACCCCAGAGACTTGCAAACGGGTGACAATGCCATCGGTGAGGAAGGCCCAATCGGGGAAAATGGCAGCGGTGCTGCCCACCAGGGAGAGTGCCAGCACTGTGAAAATTGTGAAGGCACCGCCACCCATTAAGAAGATAGGCACTGCACGTTTTGGTCCCACGGCTACCAGAACTCCCATGATGAAAAAGGCAAAAGCTTCGGCCAGCAGGATGCGGTATGGTGCCATTTCAGGCAGCACGAGCATGGTCACATCAGAGGCTGAGATAGAGCTGATGATAATGGTTAGTATCGCATCTAAGAAGAATAAGCTGGTTCCTATCCAAGAAAGCCAGCGCAATTTTGGGGGGCCAATGGCTTCGACGAGCGGACCGCTGCCTCCAGCGTTGGGGCGCAGATAGGCGCCCGCTTTGTAGGCAGGCACAATCCCGAAGAACAGCAAGATGGATAGCACGATAAATGCGCCAATGGCAATTTCGTGATAACCACCCGCGCCGTGAATAGCGAGTAGGGTTTGATAGGCGGCCACGCTAAAGGCGTCTGCCGCAATTTCAAAAATGAGGGCTAATACACCAAGACCTGTGCCACCGAGTAACAACCCTTCAACCATGAGTTTGGGTAGTTTCTTTTTAGCTTCTTTGTTTTCTACAGAATCGACATAACTTTTAAACATAGCAAGTCCCTCCGAATTCTCCTTTGCATGGTAAGTGTGTCACCTTAAAAACGTTCAAAATGAAACCTGTGACATCTCAAGATTTGACGGGTGGTTCTTGATATATTTTTAAAAACATACCGCCAAACATCTAAAACGGCTTATGCAGCCGTTTTTTATTGATACCTTGCTTCGGGCTCTCAAAGTATGCAGGATCAGGAAGTGTCAACTCTCACGACACCTCTAGTACACATTTCCGTAAATCCTTAGGAACGGAAGTTAAATAATACGACGAAGTCGTTTCTTTACCGTTCCTTGAAACTGACGATGCTTTATTTTATCGTCAGTCCTTATCGGGTTTGTAGTGACAACTTTAGCCGTTACCACTCACTAAAGCGGACGCTACAAGCCGAGTGCGGACTTATGGAGAACCATACTAAACGGTAATTATAGTACCATTTTGGAGCTTGCCAATGACAGAATGCCCAAATCAAAATCGATAGAATATGGGAAAGTGGCACTATGTGCGTATCTATAAATGAGTTAGGGCATTGATGGGTGCGCTTCAAGTGACCTTTACTCATGAAAAACGGGGGCTCATTTTTAGACGGTTACTATGGAGCGCAAGGTGCCTACAAGTTTAAGTTGTCCAAGGGTTGGTGGTTGGTTTTAGGAGCCTATGCTGCCAATGGTGGGCAGTGGCGTGGCTCCTAGCGTGCTGGTCGGTGCGGGTTGGGGTGTATCGGTGGGAAGGGGGGTGTTGGTGACGGTGGGCATTGGCGTGATACCTGGCGTGTTGGTGGGGGTGGGCAGTGGCGTG